>JACMNW010000053.1 GCA_014378345.1 Pseudorhodobacter sp.
AGGTTGGATAGATGCTGTTGCGTGTGATTTTGATAGGGATGTTGGGGATTGGGGCGGCGCAGGCGCAAGACGCATCCGCAAAGGAAGCGGCTGTGACCGCGCTTGTCCTGATCCTGCCAGCCGCGACTCTGAAGAAACTGCGGAGGGCACCCGATACCTATTTGGCAAATGCAGCGTCGCTGATTTACGGCTTTGGCACGGGTGGCGGTATTAATGCGGCGGGGATCGACGGGTTTATCGCGGCGGAGCGCGCCCGGATCAGGGCGCGGGATATGATGCAATATCTGGCGGCTGATGTGAACAACGATGGTGATATCAGCCGTGATGAGGTGGCGGTGCTGGCGGCTTCGGTGCAGGCGGGCAAGCGGGGCCGTTTACAGCGCGGGTTTGATCAGGCGGATAGCAATGCCAACGGGCTGTTGTCGATGGCGGAACTGCGCGGCTTTGCGCAAGGCACAGCACTAACCCAGATGTCGGCTGCCGATGCCGACGCGTTAAAGGCGGTGCTGCAATTTGATGCAGATGGCAACGGCGTTGTGGCGATGGACGAGGTGGCAGCCGGGGTGAGTTTGGTGATGGAGGGCAGTTGAAGGCGGGGTCAAAGCCCAGACGCGAAATCCACCAGCAGCTTCAGGTTAAGCGCTACGATCACCACCGCAATCAGCACGGCGATGGCGGTGAGCCAAATTGGAGCAACCATTGGCCCCAGCTTTTTGCGGCTGGCGGTGAACATCACCAAGGGGACAACGGCGAAGGACAATTGCAGGCTAAGCACCACCTGCGTCAGGATCAGCAGCCGCCCTGTGCCCGCGCTGCCGTAATAAATGGTGACGGCGGCAGCGGGGATGATGGCGATGGCGCGGGTGATCAGACGGCGCGACCATGGCGGGATGCGCAGGTTTAGAAACCCCTCCATCACCACCTGGCCTGCAAGGGTGGCGGTGACGGTGGAGTTCAGGCCGCAGGCGAGCAAGGCTATTGCGAACAGCGATGGCGCGATGCCGGAGCCGAGCAATGGGCCGATGATCTTGTAGGCGTCGCCCAGTTCGACAACATCTGTGCGGCCGGTGGCGTGAAAGGCCGAGGCGGCGAGGATCAGGATCGAGGCGTTGATGAACAGCGCGAACATAAGCGCAATCGTGCTATCCAAAGTGGCAAATTTCAGCGCTTGGCGTTTTTCGGGCAAGGTATCCCCGTAGTCGCGGGTTTGGACGATGGCCGAATGCAGATACAGGTTATGTGGCATCACCGTGGCCCCCAGAATACCAAGCGCCAGATACAGCATTTCGGGGTTGCGCAAGATTTCAACGGTGGGGGCAAAGCCGCGGATCACGCCGCCCCAATCGGGATCAGCCAAAGCGATTTGCAAGCCAAAACACACGGCGATAACACCCAGAAGGGTGATGATAAACGCCTCTAGCCAGCGAAAGCCTTTGTTTTGCAGCCACAGGATCAGGAACACATCCAGCGCCGTGATGATAACGCCAAGTTCCAGCGGGATGCCGAACAGCAGGTTCAGGCCGATGGCGGTGCCGATCACCTCGGCTATGTCGGTGGCGATGATGGCGAGTTCGGCCATGAGCCAAAGCGGGATTGCCACCCAGCGCGGAAAAGGGTCGCGGCAGGCTTGAGCCAGATGGCGACCCGAGGCGATGGCAAGGCGGGCACATAGCGCTTGCAACACGATCGCCATCAAATTGGAAATGAGGGCTACGACCAACAAAGTATAGCCGAATTTCGAGCCGCCCGCGATGCTGGTGGCCCAGTTTCCGGGGTCCATATAGCCGACGGCCACCATGTAGCCGGGGCCAAGAAAGGCCGCAAATCTGCGCAGTGATCCGGCGGGCAGGGCGATGGACCGGTTCACTTCGGCAAGGGATGCATTGCCCGGATCGCGCCGCCATTGGCCTTTGCGGTTCGACAGATCAAAGGGGTTGGTGTCGGGGGCGGTCATAGGGTGAGGATCTTTGCTAATGCGAATTATTCTCAATAACGCGAGGATCAAGGGGATGTCAAGCGGTCTGAGCGTGTGAATTGACACTCGCCCCGCAGCATTGGTTTGCCTATAAGCAGTGCAACAATGCAGGAGATGATCATGGCCGCAGAACTTTCCCCCATCGACAAGGCAAAATTCGTCGCGGCCAAGCGGGCTGTAGGGTTTGTACAAAACGGCATGAAGGTGGGGCTTGGCACCGGATCAACCGCCGCATGGATGGTGCGGTGTTTGGCCGAACGGGTGCGCGAAGAGGGCCTGCGAGTAACAGGTGTTCCGACATCAACGCGCACCGCGCAACTGGCCCAGCAGTTGGGAATTACCGTCACATCGTTGGATGATGCGAAATGGCTGGATTTGACGATTGATGGGGCAGATGAATTTGACCGGAACCTGAACCTTATTAAAGGCGGCGGGGCGGCACTGCTGCAAGAAAAGATTGTGGCCACGGCCAGCGACCAGATGATCGTGATCGCCGATGCAGCGAAGGAAGTGTCAACCTTGGGCGCGTTTCCCCTGCCGGTGGAGGTGATCCCGTTCGGATGGCAGACGACAAAGGCGTTGATCGAGGAAACGCTGGTCAGTCTTGATGTGCTGAACCGCGACTGCACGCTGCGCATGAATGGCGACAAGCCGTTGATAACGGACGAGTCGAATTATATTGTGGATCTGCATTTGAAGCGTATTGGCAACCCACGCCAGTTGGCATTGGTATTGAACCAAATTCCGGGCGTGGTTGAAAACGGGCTGTTCATCGACATTTGCGATATTGTGGTGATTGGGCATGGCGACGGCCGGGTGACGGTGCGCAATATCAATTCCGGCGCGGTAGAAGATGACCACATTGACCTGGCGCCCGGCGACAATATTTTTGCCGATCTGGGGGATTGAACCTTGGCGTTTGACTATGATTTGTTCGTGATTGGCGGCGGGTCTGGTGGCGTGCGTGCAGCGCGGATAGCGGCGGCGGACTATGGCGCAAAGGTGGGTCTGGCCGAAGAAAGCCGGATGGGCGGTACCTGCGTGATCCGGGGTTGTGTGCCCAAAAAGCTGATGGTGTTTGCGTCGGCCTATCCAGAGGCGGTGGAACTGGCGCG
>JACMNW010000054.1 GCA_014378345.1 Pseudorhodobacter sp.
CAGCATCAGCTTCGGTTTGTGCCGCAGCGGCCGCAGCAATTGCCATCGCGTCTTCAATCGCCTTGGCTTGCTCTACGTAGTCTTCAACCACGCAAGGGGCCTCGACAGTCGGCAGACAAAGCACCGTACCATCGGCTGCCAGCACGCTGCCATCTTCGGCAACGACTTGCGCAAAAAGCGGGAAGGGGGTGGCCAAGGCCACAGATAGCGCCGTGGTGCAGGTTAAAAGCCGTCTCATAGGTCGTCCTTTCAAAACAGTCAGTCGGATCAGCCGCACCAATTAAAGCCAGATACTGGCAAGGGGTGCGGCGATTGCGGTCTTAAAGCAGGTTTTCTTTCTGCTATGCGATATCAAGTGGTGGTGTTGTCATATCACAGGCAACATCCGGCTCAGACCAAACGCAACATTGATAACAATCGTTCCCTCTCGCCTGTATCAAATCTCTGCGACAGGGCGTCAGCCAACGCTTCCAGCGACGAAATTGAGTGTCCTGCGCGAAAACTGTCCACATGCGGCAGCATTTGCCGGATACCAGACGCCTTTGGCGCGAACCCGTCCCAGCGCAGCAAGGGGTTCAACCAGATCAGGCGACGACAAGACAGATGCAGCCGTTCCATCTGTTTTTCCAGATCACCGTCACCTTCGTCCCGGTCCAACCCGTCGGTGATCAGCAAAACCACTGCCCCCTGCCCCAAAACCCGGCGCGACCAGTCCTTGTTGAACGCGGCCAGACAGGCACCGATTCGGGTGCCGCCCGACCAATCCTGCGCCTGCGACCCCGCCGCAGCCAAGGCCGCATCCACATCGCGGGTGCGCAGATGGCGCGTGATATTGGTCAGCCGCGTGCCAAAGGTAAAGGCATGCACCTGCGCCCAACCCTGCCCTTTGGCATTGGCCACCGCATGCACGAAGTGCAGAACCATCCGCGAATAATCCGCCATCGAGCCCGATATATCGCACAGCACCACCAGCGCCGGCCACCGTGTCTTGGGGGCCCTATGGACAATCCGCGTGATCTCCCCCCCCCGCCGCATCGCAAGCCGCAGAGTGCGCGCGCCATCAATACCGCGCCCCGTCGCACTCGGCCCCATCCGCCGCGACGGCAGTGGCCGTATCGGCAAGGTCAACCGCGCCAGCATCCGCCGCGCCTCTGCCGCCTCATCGGCGCTCATCTGTTCAAAATCAAGGCTGCGCAGCCGTTCCTCGGCAGACATAGTCTGCGACGCATCAATCTCGATCACCGCGTCGCGGTCGTCTTCCCACGCGGCATCGGCTGGCCTGTCCCGTTCCACCCCGTCCAGCAACGCCTCTGCCGCACGCTTTTCTGCCGGGGCAGCTGTCCGTTCCTCTTGTGACCCCCGCAATGATGGAATCAGCAAACTCATCATATGTTCCAAAAACTGCGGGTCGCGCCAAAACAGCCGGAACACCTGCCCAAAAACGCTGCGATGTTCCGGGCGCGACACGAAACAGGCATGCAGCACCCAATAGAAATCATCCCGCCGCGTAAACCCCGCCGCCTGCACTGCGCGAATGGCCTCCATCACCCGGCCTGTGCCAATGGGAAGCCCCGCTTTGCGCAACGCCCGCGCGAAATGCGTGATGTTATGCGCAAGCTTGCCGTCAACCGGCAGGTTCAGCGGCGCATAATCAGCCATGGGCGGCATAATGCGCAGAAGTGCGTTTTACATTCTGCTGATGGATCGCCACGTAAGGCGCGAACCACTCCAACACGCCCGACGCCAGATCCTCGGCGATGACCTCACGCAACGACGTATTACCCAAGCCCGGCGCAACACGAAGCCCCATCAACCATCCGACATAGCCCTGCATCGCAGGCAATATCCGCGCGTCATACCCGCCCGCTGCAATCCGCGCCGCTGCGCCATGGTTGGGCAACACAAACGCTGGTTCCAGTGCCGCCAACCGATCCAGATCCACCAGATGCGTGGCGAAATGTTCCGGCTCGCCCACGTAGGTCACGCAATCCTCCACCGTATCGCCCGCCAGCAAGATGCGGTCCTTTGGCAACCACAGCACGGTTGCGTCATCGCTGTGAATATTCGCCTCGATCAGATGCACCTCAAGATCACCGATCCACAGCACCAGCTGGCCGCTGAAAACTTGGCTTGGCAGGATCAACGGATCAATCACCGGCATGCCGCTTGACGTGCCCGCCGAAATCGCCGCGAAATCCCTGTGCAAATGCGCATTGGTCTTTGCATTCGCGATCACGGGCGAATCCGGA
>JACMNW010000009.1 GCA_014378345.1 Pseudorhodobacter sp.
AGGCGCGTCGCCGCAACTCCCGTTTCGGTGAAAACTGCAAAAACGGCACAATCAAAGATCGGCTCAACGTCACCACCGCGCCTAGCCCCTTCTCCGCCCCGGCACCTTTTGCTGATGCCACCAAAAACTCTGGCAACCCCTCAAGGTCCGCGTCGGAAAGCTCCATAAACCACTCGCGCTCCTCCGCCAGCAGGTTCTGGCTAAACGCCGTCCCCAACACCGCCAGCCGAGACTTAACAGCCGTCAACCGATCCGACGCCGCCCCTTCCAGCAACGCCCCGGACCGCACAAACATCTGCCGATAAAGCTGCAAAACCCGGGCCTGCTCCGGCGTCAATTCAAGCGCCTCCTGCCCCGCCCACAACGCCTCAATCCGTGCAAACAGCGCTCGATTATTCGTCACCTCAGACCCAAATGCACTCATCTTTGGGGCCAGATCCCGCTGCAAATCCTCGCGCGCCTCAGTACTGTCCGCCCCCGCAAGGTTGTAAAACACCCCCCCCACCCGGTCCAACAATCCCTCCGCCAGTTCCAGCGCGTCAATCGTATTGGCAAACGTCGGTGCATCCTTATTGTCGGCAATTCCCGCAATGTTTGCCCGCGCCTCCGCCAGCCCCGCCTCAAACGCCGGCGCAAAATCCGCGTCCGAAATCTGCGCAAACGGCGGCAACCCAAACGCGCCATCCCAAGTGCCAAGCAAAGCATTCGTCATCGCAAATCTCCTTTTGTTGACAAAGCTATTCCCGGCCCGAACAGACGTCCAGACCCAGCTTCTTTTTCGCAAAAATACTCATCTTACTTGTTATCAAACGGCGCTACCGCTGATCTTTCCCTCGCAGATGTACTTCCAGCCGCCGCATCAGCAATGACAGCGTGATCGTCATCGTGAGGTAAATCAATGCCACCACATTATACGTCTCGAAATACCGGAAATTCCCCGCCGCCGTCACCTTCCCCAACTGCGCGACATCCCCCACCCCCAACACGGCAACCAGGCTCGAATCCTTTACCATCGCCACGAAATCATTCCCCAGCGGCGGCAAAATCATCCGAAACGCCTGCGGAAACACAATATGCCGGAACCGCTGCCAGCCCGTCAGACCCAGCGCCTGCGCCGCCTCGATCTGGCCCTTGTCCACCGCCTGCAATCCGGCGCGAAAAATCTCCGCCAGAAACGCCGAATAGGCCAGGATCAGCGCAAATATCGCCCGGTACAGCAACGGAAAATCCCGCGCCCGCACCGGATCAAAACCCAAAGGCCCACTTACCCAATTGATCGCCGCCACCATCGCAGGCGCCCCCACGAAGGCCACATACAAAAGCAGCACGATAATCGGAATGCCGCGCATGATCTCGATGTAAAACCGCGCCGCCTGCCGCAGCACAATAAAACGCGACATCCCCGCCACTGCCAACCCAAGCCCCAACACGCACGCCCCGCTATAGGACACCAGCGTCACCAACAGCGTCGTCACAATTCCGGCAGACAGTGTTTGAAGAACCCCCGAATACAACGGGTCCGCCCAGATCTTGTAAAACAAAAACAGCCCCACCGCGATGATGACAAGCAGCCAATAGGGAAAATCCTTGTCGGGTTTGGCGTTGGGCGTCATGAAAAAAGCCCCGGTGATACGGTCACCGGGGCCAAATTCGAAAGGGCAAAACCCTTAGTCAAACTTGTAATCCACAAACCATTTCTGGTTTAGCGCATCTATCGTGCCATCTGCCTTCATGCTGGCAATCGCCGCATTGACAGGGGCTGCCAAGTCTGACCCTTTCGGAAAGATAAACCCAAAATCTTCGGCCGCCAACGGCTCGCCGATGATCTTCAGCCCGCCATTCGACGCCCCAACATAGCCATTCGCCGCCGTCGAATCCGACAATGTCAAATCCACATCGCCCGCCTTCAATGCCTCCAGCCCCGCGCCAAAAGTTTCAAACTTCACCACCCGCGGGTTTTCTTCATTGCCGTCAAGGATGTTATAAATGGCGGCATAGAATGGCCCCGTCCCGGGCTGCGCCGAAACAAGCAGTTCCGGGATCGCCGCAAATGTCGCGGCATCGGTAAACCGCGCCTCATCACCGCGCACGATCATCAGCATTTCAGACCGCATGTAGGGGTCCGAAAAATCAACCTTTTCTTTTCGATCGTCCTTGATGGTGATGCCCGTCATGCCCATTTCATATTGGCCCTCAGACACCGCCGGGATCATCGCATCCCAGCTGGTATTTTCGTACTTCACTTTCATGTTCAGACGCTTGGCCATTTCGGCAACAGCGTCATATTCCCAACCAATCGCGGCACCCGATTTGTCCAGAAACTGCAACGGCGGATAGGCGTTTTCGGTCACCACCACAATTTCGCGCCCCGCCAAATCTGGTAAAGCCTGCGAAAACGCGGTGACGGGCATCATCATGGCAAGCCCGGCTAGGGCGGCGGTCAGTTTCATTGGTGTGAACTCCCTGTCACGGATTTGATGGCCGACTATGACCGATGGACCGGGGGGGATGCAAGCGCTGGCAACCGGTGCAGTGGTGCATCGGTTGCCAGCATTTCGGGGAATACCGATCACCCCATCGGCGGTGTATACGCCCCTGTCGCCTTTCCCGCCAACTTCATCGCTTTCATCGCCTCTTTCGCGGTCATCAACCGGATGGTGGATGATGATGACACCGTGCCCGCCGATGCCACCGCCATCGCCCCCGCCGCCATGAACGTGTCATCCGGCCCTTCGATCAGGCAGATCACATCATGCTTGCCAAAAGCAAAGAACAGATGGTGCAACTTGCCGCCCAGTGCCTCAATCAACTTCGCCGCAGCGGCCTCGCGGTCGCTTGGTTTGGCGACCATCGCCTTGACCGCTTCATGCGTGTAAGACAGTTGATACAAATAAAAAGCCATTCACAAAGCCCCCAAATTCGGGCCCGTTCAAACCACCACCTGCCCCAATTTTCAGCAGCCTGACCGCAGCCAACCTACGCCGCAAAATACCGGCAAAAAGCAGCCAAGGCAGGGGCTGCATTCATATCATAACATGAATTTTGGTTTTGCTTGCGCGACAAATCCATGTGGTCAGAACCACTGTGATGCCGTTTGCCGCACCTGCAAGAAACGTCACCGTTTTGCGGTGGCAAGACCCGTCACCCACCCGTCAGTGCTGCTTCCACAATCATGTGCTCAATTCCGCACCGATTCGCCAATCATGCTTAACGCCTGCATAGCCCTGCGCGCGTATGCACAAGTAGCATACGGAAAAAGCACGGATTGAATACAAGTCAAAAAGCCAAACCTACCGGGATTAAACCAGCGCTCTTAATGGCTTACGCCACAAACCGCACAATCAAACCGTCGCTTTACCCCAATGACCCGCGTTTCCATAAACAGCGCATCGTGGATCATCAAACGCCCACGCAAAGTTTCCCCCGCCCCGGTGATATGCTTCACCGCCTCCATCGCCATCATCGCGCCAATCACGCCGGGTAACGGTGCTGCAACCCCGGCTTCCGCGCAGGTTGGCACCATGCCCGGCGCCGGGCGCACAGGGAAAATGCATTCATAACAGGGGCTTCCATGCGCAGGATCAAAAAGCGATAACTGCCCCTCCCACTGCGTAATGGCCCCAGATATCAACGGCTTGCCCAACGCCACACAAACCCGGTTCACCAGATAGCGTGTGTCGAAATTGTCAGATCCATCCAGCACCAAATCATAATCGCCAATCAATGCAGGCGCGATGTCTTCGGTCAAACGCCGCTGATAGGGGCGCACTGTAATAAACGGGTTCAGCGCCGTCATCGCAACCGCCGCAGATTGTACTTTTGCCATACCAATCCGTTGATCTGCATGAATAATCTGGCGTTGAAGATTTGATCCTTCGACCACATCATCATCAATCACACCAATGGTACCAACCCCCGCTGCCGCCAGATACAGCAGCGCAGGCGACCCCAATCCTCCCGCGCCAATCACCAGAACCCGTGCCGCTTTCAGCTTGCCTTGCCCCGGCCCACCGATTTCCCTTAACATGATATGACGCGCATACCGGTCCAGTTCGGCGGGCCGAAACACTGCCACAGTGGGCACGGGCACCACTGCCGCAAACCGCCGTTTCAATCGGCCAATGCCTGCAAAATACAAACCACCCAATGCCGCTAAACCGCCCAATATCAACCAGATACGCGCGTCCTGCCCGGTTGCCATGCGCAAAGGATGACCCTCGGGCAAGCCAAGATGCAGGCCAATAACCCCGGCCCATAGCCCAAAAATCATGCCAAGCCGTGCCTGCCGCGATGCGCCAAACAAGGCCCCGAAACCCCATAAACCTGCCGCCAATGCCAAAACAACGATCATCCCCGGCCAGTAGAGCCAAAGCCCCCCTCGCCGCGCGCCGTGTCAGACAGGCTGTCCACCACCTCGAACCGGGCCTGCACCACGGGGGCCACAATCATCTGCGCAATCCGGTCGCCATGCCGGATCACATACGCCTCGGCCCCAAGATTGATCAACGCCACACCCAACGGCCCCCGGTAATCACTATCAATAGTGCCGGGCGTATTTGGCAATGAAATCCCGTACTTAACTGCCAATCCAGAGCGTGGCCGTATTTGCATCTCAAACCCCAACGGAATTTCAACCCGAAACCCAGTTGGCACAATTGCCCGCTGCATCGGCAGCAAAACGACGCCCGCATCCCGCAAATCGGCGGTCAAATTTGCACGAATATCCGCCCCCGCCGCGCCCGCAGTTTCATAGGAAGGCAATGGTAAATCCTGATCCGCCCAGTCTTCCCATAAAATTCGCAAAACTGGAATCATGCCCGCGCCGCTTTCATTTTGGAAAAAATATCCCCGCCGGAGGCCCCGCCCGTAACGCTTACCTTCCGTTTACCGGATCGCGCTAAACGATACCGCGAACGGCCATGACAAAACTTTGCACAGTCCATCACGCCAACGCCTCAACAATCCGCTGCGCCAATCGCGTGGCAACATTGGCCTTTCCCATCCGCGGCCAAACTTCGACGCCTGCATCTGAAATCAGGGTTACTGCGTTTTCAACGCCACCCATGATGCCGGTCGCTGGCGATACGTC
>JACMNW010000055.1 GCA_014378345.1 Pseudorhodobacter sp.
AATCCGTTCAACTGGTTCGGCCGGTCGGCGCCAGTGGAACAGGTGTTGCTGCCAACAACTGCGGCGGAAGATCCGCGTGCGTTGGTGGATGAAGTGCTGTCGCTGAATATCGAAGCCTTTCCTGGCGGGGCAATCATCCGGGCCGAGGGCCTCACGCCGGTGCAGGGGTATTGGGATGCCGAACTGGTGGCCCGCCCGATCGAAAAGGAAGGCGTGCTGATCTATGATTTCCGCATTCTGCCACCGATTTCGGCAACCGATGTCAATACGCCCCGGTCGCGCCAAGTGGCGGTTGCAGTGTCCCTGTCGGATATCAAGCTTGAAGGTATCAGCCAGATCATCGTACAAGGTGCGCGCAATGCGCGGGCAGTCCGCCGATAACTTCCGCCGGTAATTGGTGATCCGTTAAAGCCGGATCACCTTAACATCATTGCCTTTGGCAGTCAGGGCAATTTCGCCCCGACACAGGCGCAAGGCATCTTCGCCAAACGCCTCTAGCCGCCAGCCTTGCAGCGCATCCATATCGCGCAGGCCTGCCGCGATGGAATCCAGATCCGACGCCGAGGCAATCAACTTTGACGCCACGCCCAACTCTTCGGCCTTGGCTTTCAGCAAAACACGCAGCAAATCGGCAAGGGCTGGATTCACCTGCAGCTGATCCCGGCTAAGGTCCGGTTTCGGCATATCCTCAGCCCGCATGTCCATACCGGCCTTAACGGCCAGCAAAATGCCATCCGCAATATCGCCCTTGCGGCCTTCGCGCAACAAAAGGCGGGATCTGCCCAGATCTTCGGCATTGGCGGGGCGGGTAGAGGCCACTTCAAGCAGCGCGTCATCTTTCATCACGCGGCTGCGCGGCACGTTGTTCTTTTGCGCGTAATCTTCCCGAAACCGCGCCAGTTCTTTGACAACGGCCAGAAAACGGCCCGAGGTGGTGCGGGTTTTGATACGCAGCCACGCCTCATCTGGCGTCACGGTGTAGGTCGCCGGGTCGGATAGAACGGCAAGTTCTTCTTCAACCCACTTCTGGCGATCTGTTTTGACAATCTGCGCGGCCAGATGTTCGTAAACCACGCGAAGATGCGTCACGTCCGCCAAGGCATAGACCATCTGCGCCTCGGTCAAGGGCCTGCGCGACCAATCCGTAAAGCGCGAAGTTTTATCCAGCGTCTCATGCGCGATTTTCTTGACCAGCGTCTCATAGCCAACCTGTTCGCCAAAACCGCAGACCATCGCGGCCACTTGCGTGTCAAACATCGGTACAGGGAACACACCGCCTTCAACAAAGAAAATCTCAAGGTCTTGGCGGGCTGCGTGAAATACCTTGACCGTGGCGGTGTGGCGGAACAAATCGTACAGCGGTTCCATCGACATGGTGTCGCCCGCAATCGGGTCTACCAGCACGGCGTCGCCGTCTTTGCCGGGCAAGGCCATTTGAATCAAGCACAGCTTCGACCAATAGGTTTTTTCGCGCAGAAACTCCGTATCGATGGTGACGTAAGACTCATTTTTGGCAGCAGCACAAAAAACAGCAAGCTCTTCGGTCGTGGTAATCGTACGCATATGGCGAATATCCCGGCAAACACGGGCTCATCCCGCGTTTCCGCTATAGGGGTCGGGGGCATGAATGGAAAGCCCTCGCGCTGAGGGAGATGTTTCATTTTGGCCTAAATATCCCCGCCGGAGGCGCGTACAGTACAAGACAGGCGCTCCGCGCGGGGATATTTATGCCAAAATGAAACCTACCCGCTAAATCCGTCCACGGGGAATCGCGCACCAACGCCGGGTGAGGGGGGGCGCTCCCCCCCCGAGAACGGCACCCCCGTTCAAAGGGCAATCGGCCTGCGATCCCCTGAGGCAAACCTGCGCAAAACGGCGGGATAAAGCCGGTGTTCTTGCACCAAAACGCGGGCAGACAGGCTGTCCGCCGTATCGGCTGGTAGAATTGGCACCTGTGCTTGCCCTAAAATCGGGCCCGCGTCCAATTCCGCGGTGACCTCATGCACCGAACAGCCTGCCACTGTATCACCCGCATCCAGCGCACGCCGATGGGTGTGCAGGCCGGGGTATTTTGGCAAAAGTGATGGGTGAATATTGATCATCCGCCCAGCAAAGGGGGCAACAAAAGCAGGTGTCAGCACCCGCATGAAGCCGGCAAGGCAGATAATATCTGGGCGGGCTGCCATGATTTGCGCCATCAATTCCGCCTCAAACGCCGCGCGATCACTGGCAAAATTGCGATGATCAACCGCTGCAGTGGCAATGCCCAGTTCAGTTGCCCGCGCAAGACCTGCGGCATGGGGCACGTTGGATGCCACCAGCACCGGCCGCGGTGGGTGGTCGCCCACCATATCACGCACCAGTGCCAGCATGTTGGAGCCACCCCCCGATATCAGGATGGCCACGCGTTTCACAAAAGCTGGCCTTTGTAGATCACGCCCTCACCCACCACCACGCGGCCAAGGCGCACAACCGTTTCGCCCTGCGCCACCAGCAGAGCTGCAATGT
>JACMNW010000056.1 GCA_014378345.1 Pseudorhodobacter sp.
CATCTCGCCGCGCATGCCATTCCACCAGACTACAAAGGCCGCGCCGATGCCTATATCGACGAAGTTGCCATCCCATCGCTGCACACCGCCCATGCCGAGGGCCTGATCGACGCAGTGGACGCCTTTTGCGAAGGCATCGCGTTTTCGCCCACCCAAGTGGACCGCCTGTTTACCGCTGCCCGCGCCCTTGGCCTGCCTGTAAAACTTCATGCCGAACAACTGTCCGATCTTAAGGGCGCGGTCCTTGCCGCACACCACAACGCCCTGTCTGCCGACCACCTTGAATTTCTCGGCCCGGACGGCGTCGCCGCCATGGCCGCCGCGGGCACAGTAGCCACCATCCTGCCCGGCGCCTTCTACACCCTGCGCGAAACTCAAATGCCCCCCATCGCCGCCCTGCGCGCCGCTGGCATTCAACTTGCGGTTGCAACCGACTGCAATCCCGGATCATCCCCGATGACTTCGCTGCCCCTTGCCATGAACATGGCCTGCACCCTGTTTTGCATGACCCCGCTGGAGGCGCTGGAGGGCACCACCAGTATCGCCGCCCGCGCTCTTGGGCTAACAGACCGCGGCACCATCGCCCCCGGCATGCGCGCCGATCTTTGCCTTTGGGATGCCACGCACCCGGCTGAACTTTCCTACCGCATCGGGTCTACGCCTCTGCGACATCGCATGTTTGGAGGACAACCATGGTTTCCATCCCCCTAACCCCGGGCGAGATCACTCTGTCAGACCTCGAAATGATCTGGCGCGATGACTACTCGTTTCACGTTGATCCCTCTGCCCGCCCCGCCGTCGATGCCGCCGCCGCCGTGGTGGCCCGCGCTGCCGCCGGAACCAAGGCTATCTACGGCGTTAACACGGGTTTTGGCAAACTGGCAAGCATCAAGATCGCCCCGCAAGATACGGAAACCTTGCAAAGAAACCTGATCCTCTCGCATTGCGCGGGTGTCGGTGATCCGATGCCGGAGCCGGTGGTTGATTTGATGATGGGTCTGAAAATGCTGTCGCTGGGGCGCGGCGCATCCGGCGTGCGGTGGGCGGTGATCGAGCTTTTGCAGAACATGCTGACGCACCGCATCCGCCCGGTGATCCCTGCGCAAGGATCGGTCGGCGCATCGGGTGATCTGGCCCCTCTTGCCCATATGGCGGCTGTGATGATGGGCGAAGGCTTTGCCACATGTCAGGGCAAAATCATGCCGGGGCGCGATGCTTTGCGCCTTTGTAACCTTGTACCCATTGTGCTTGGCCCGAAAGAAGGTTTGGCTCTGATCAACGGCACCCAGTTTTCTTTGGCATATGCGCTTGCGGGCTTGTTTGATGCGTGGCGCGCGGCGCAGGCGGCCTTGATCACCTCGGCGATGTCCACCGATGCGATCATGGGTTCCACCGCCCCGCTGCATCCCGAAATTCATGCCCTGCGCGGCCATGCGGGCCAGATCGAGGCTGCCGCGACCCTGCGCACCCTTCTTGCCGGGTCCGCAATTCGCGAAAGCCATCTGGAAAGTGATCACCGGGTTCAAGACCCCTACTGTATCCGCTGCCAACCCCAAGTCACCGGTGCTGCGATGGACGTGTTGCGTATGGCCGCCAAAACGCTGGAGACAGAGGCGAACGCCGCCACTGATAACCCACTGATCCTGTCTGATGGTCAGATCATTTCCGGTGGTAACTTCCACGCCGAACCCATTGGTTTTGCTGCGGATATGATGGCATTGGCGATCAGCGAAATCGGGGCCATCGCGCAACGCCGCGTGGCCTTGATGGTTGATCCCACCCTGTCGTTCGACCTGCCAGCTTTCCTGACCCCGCGCCCCGGCCTCAATTCCGGCCTGATGATCGCCGAAGTCACAACAGCGGCCCTGATGTCTGAAAATAAACACCTCGCCCACCCCACGGTCACCGATTCAACACCAACCTCTGCCAACCAGGAAGACCACGTGTCCATGGCCGCCCATGGCGCGCGCCGCCTGATGCAAATGGTGGCGAACCTGAACGTGATTTTGGGGGTAGAGGCGATGTGTGCTAGCCAAGGCATCGAATTCCGCGCGCCGCTCCTCTCATCGCCACCTCTGCAAGCTGTCTTGAGCCGCCTGCGCCAAGACATCGCAACGCTGGGCGATGACCGCTTTATCGCACCCGATCTTGCCGCTGCGGCCAAACTCATCGCCTCTGGCGCGCTGGCCGATGCGGCTGGCATCCCCCTTCCCACATTGTGAGGCCGACATGACCCGCCACAACACCCGCGACGTCTACCCCGCTACAGGCACGGAAATCACCGCCAAATCGTGGTTGACTGAGGCCCCGATGCGCATGTTGATGAATAACTTACACCCGGATGTCGCTGAAAACCCTCATGAATTGGTGGTTTACGGCGGGATCGGCCGCGCAGCACGTACATGGGAGGATTTTGATAAAATCGTGGCCACCCTGAAGACGCTTAACGACGACGAAACCCTGCTGGTGCAATCAGGTAAACCCGTTGGCGTGTTTCGCACCCATAAAGACGCGCCTCGCGTGTTGATTGCCAATTCCAACCTGGTCCCCCATTGGGCCACGTGGGACCATTTCAACGAACTCGATAAAAAGGGTCTGGCGATGTATGGCCAGATGACCGCGGGATCGTGGATTTACATTGGAACTCAGGGTATTGTGCAAGGAACCTATGAAACTTTTGCAGAAGCAGGGCGGCAACATTACGATGGCAACCTAACCGGAAAATGGATCCTGACAGGCGGCTTAGGCGGCATGGGCGGCGCACAGCCGCTTGCTGCCGTGATGGCCGGGGCCTGCTGTCTGGCCGTAGAATGCGATGAGACGAGGATAGATTTTCGTATTAGAACCCGATACGTAGACGCCAAAGCTAAGTCCTTGGATGAAGCACTTGCAATGATCGCTGATTGGACAGCGAAGGGAGATGCAAAATCTGTGGGCCTGCTTGGCAACGCCGCTGATATCTTCCCCGAGCTTTTCATCCGCATGAAAAATGGCGGTATGCGTCCCGATATGGTCACCGACCAAACCAGCGCACATGATCCGTTGAACGGCTATCTGCCCCAAGGCTGGACGGTGGAACAAGCTAAAGCTGCCCGCGAGTCAGACCCAAAATCGGTTGAACGCGCCGCCCGCGCGTCGATGAAAACCCATGTTGCCGCCATGGTGGATTTCTGGAATGCCGGTGTGCCAACGCTCGATTACGGCAACAACATCCGCCAGGTGGCGCTGGACGAAGGCCTGACCAACGCGTTCGCCTTCCCCGGCTTCGTGCCCGCCTATATCCGCCCGCTGTTTTGCAAAGGTATTGGACCGTTCCGCTGGGTGGCGCTGTCTGGCGATCCCGAAGACATTTACAAAACCGACGCTGCGATGAAGAAACTGTTCCCCGAAAACCACCACCTGCACCGCTGGCTGGATATGGCCGCCGACCGAATCGCCTTCCAAGGCTTGCCTGCCCGCATCTGCTGGATAGGGCTGGGGGAACGCCACAAGGCGGGTTTGATGTTCAACGAAATGGTTGCCTCGGGCGCGTTAAAAGCCCCCATCGTGATTGGCCGGGATCACCTCGATTCAGGTTCCGTCGCCTCGCCCAACCGCGAAACCGAGGCGATGAAAGACGGCTCTGACGCCGTGTCCGACTGGCTGCTTCTGAACGCGCTTCTGAACACCGCATCGGGTGCAACGTGGGTCAGCCTGCACCACGGCGGCGGCGTCGGCATGGGCTTCAGCCAGCATTCGGGCATGGTCATTGTCGCCGACGGCACAGAAGACGCCGCACGCCGATTGCACAACGTGCTTTGGGACGACCCGGCGACCGGCGTCATGCGCCATGCAGATGCCGGGTATGACATAGCCCTGACTTGTGCCAGGGATCACGACCTGCGCCTGCCGGGCATAACCGGCTGACGCGGGCGTAGGGGCGCACCGAACGCAGGCGGGGTGTCTGCCCCGCCTAATCCTTTTCAATCTCCGAGGCGGATTTCAGCACGGTATCGCCATCTTCCTGTTCGATCAGATAGGCAGGCTCTTCCTTGGTCGCTTTGCGGGTGATCTCTTTGCCTTTGATCGTGCGCGTCACGTCTTCGGTAAAGCTTTCAACAATCTTGCCCTTTGCCGTGCTCTGTCCCCATGCCCAGCTTACGTTATCGCCTTTTTTCATCGGTGCCTCCATCGCTACACAGCAAATGAACGCATCAGCACATGATCGGGTTGCTCCACGCCTTTTTGCCCGCCGCATCAATCACCGTGACCCGCAGGTAGGGGCTGCCTTCAAACCGTCCATTAAGCGACACAACTGCGGTTGTCATAGACTGGCCATGCGTGGCCCGCGCCGCCATGCCGTGCCCCTGCACGATCACTGACACCACGGCAGAACAGTTAACCTCAACCCGGTCTTCAAACACCCGCACGCTCCGCAATTCCGGTCCCTGACTGCTGTAAAAATCCCCCGCCTTCAACGCGGCCAGCAAGGCCTCGGGCGTATTTTTCACTGCCTTCACCATCACCCAGCCGCCAAAATGATCCGGCTCGTAAAAATGCGCGTCATCGGTGGCAATCAGGGTCAGCTTACGTCCCGCCTCAAGTAACTGATCTGCAATCGCCGTGCCATCGGCCCGGTCACAGCCCGCATAACAACCATGGTTGTAAATCTCTACCGCGTGGGCGCTGGTAATGCTGGCGGCATCCGCCACCGTCAGACCAGACCACTGCGGATGCGCCACGGCGACAAATGCCCCCGCCGCCACCGCGCGTGCGGCAAGTGCGGGCCCGCTTTCCTGCCCCGGCACCGGCCGCCATGCGGGCGTGTGCGACGGCGCAAAATCGGCAGGCAAGCCCACCGCCAGAATATGCCACATCTCGCCGTTTTCCTGGGCACCCGAATGCAATTCAGCCCCCAGAATGGTGGTGAAAGCCGCATCCCTAAACGGCACCGTATCCACAATCGGATAGCCGTAATCGCCGATGAAATGATCCGTCAGCGCCAGAAAATCATAGCCTTCTGCCTTATAGCGGCGGCACACCTCGGCCGGGGCCAGCACACCGTCGGACCGCGTCGAATGGGTGTGCAAATTGCCGCGCCAAAATTGGCCGGGGGATGTGAAGGCGGAGGGTGTAATGTCCATGGCAATCCTCATAACTGACACTCCACCCTAGCGCCAAGCGGGTTACAAGACAGTGACGAAACCGACACCGTAAAACGTCTATATTTGGCGCAGCCCTTGCAGCACTGCTTGGGCCTGCTAAAACCACAACATGAACAATGCGCTGCCCCCCCAAGACCTGCTTCCCGGCCCCGCAACCCTGCGCGATTTTCGGCACGCCTTGGGGCGATTCCCAACGGGCGTTACAGTGATCACCACCCAAACGGCAGATGGCCCGGTTGGCTTTACCGCCAATAGCTTTGCCTCCGTCTCGCTGGATCCGCCCTTGGTGCTTTGGTCTGCGGCACGGGCATCAGCGCGATTTTCAATCTATGCGGCGGCAAAAGCGTTTAGCATCCATATCCTTGGCGAAGATGACGCAGCCCTTTCCGCCCGCTTTATTCGCGGCGGCGCCGGGTTTGACGGGCTTGCCACCACCCTGTCAGCAGGCGGCAGCCCGGTTATCCCGCAAACTCTGGCCCGGTTTGATTGTAATCAACACAGCATCCACGACGGCGGTGATCATCTGATCATCATCGGCCGTGTCACCCATTTTGCCATGCGCCATGGTGCCCCATTGGTATTTAGCCAAGGCACTTATGGCAGCTTTGCAGCCCAATCCTAGCCCAGCCCTAACCCCGCCCAATATACGGCATCGCATTTGCCATCAGGGTCACGAAAGGCACGTTTACGCTTAACGGTAGCCCCGCCATATACAGCACCGCATCCGCCACATGGGATACATCCATCACGGCCTCGATGCGGGTTGATCCGTCCGCTTGCGGCACCCCGTGCGTGAATGCCTGCGCCATTGACGTCAGCGCATTGCCAATATCTATCTGCCCGCAAGCAATGTTATACCCCCGCCCATCAAGGGAAAGCGTGCGGGTAAGCCCGGTTACCGCATGTTTGGACATGGTGTAAGGTGCCGATCCGGGGCGTGGCACATGCGCAGAGATGGATCCGTTGTTGATGATCCGCCCGCCTTGCGGATCTTGCCTGCGCATTATGCCAAAGGCCGCGCGTGCGCACAAAAACATGCCGGTGATGTTAACCCCCGAAAGTGTCAGCCAATCTTCTACCGCGATTTCGTCAATCGGGGCCGCCTTCAGGGACTGGCCCGCATTGTTGAAAAGCACATCCAGCCGCCCCCATTGATCTGTCAGTCTGGCAAAGGCCGCATCCACGGATGCAGGGTCGCTGACATCGCAGGGCAAAACCAGCGCCGCCTCTGAACCGCTCGCCGTCTCAGTCAACGCATCCTCGCGCCGCCCAACCAAGGCCACATCCCACCCTGCCGCCAGAAATGCCCGCGCGGTTGCCCGCCCGATGCCAGACCCGGCCCCGGTGATCATGATCTTGCTTGATTTTTTCATTTTAGTTTTGCCCCCAGACGCGGTTGACATACCACCCCGATACTGCTGCATTCAATCCATTGCAGGAAGAGTGGTCGTTATCGTTACCATCGCAAAGCATACAACGCTTGGCGGTGGATTATCCGCGGCAATACCCTGTTCCATCCGCGTCTGCACCAGATGACCCACCAAGCGATCATCTCGCATTCGCGCGATCATCCCGCAAAAAACGGCCTTTTCAACACGTGATGAAAAATGGTGCCCCCACCAGGACTCGAACCCGGGACCCCCTGATTACAAATCAGGTGCTCTACCAACTGAGCTATAAGGGCACTCTTGGGTGCAATACCGCCAGTGCGGCCATCACACAAGCCCCTCATTCAGTGTTTTTCGGGCTGTGGTTGGCGCGGGCCAAAAAGCCAACGGCCACAAGGCCCACGGCCATCACCAGCAGGGCTGCAGGTGCCGCCTCACCAAGCCGTTCCAAACTGGCAAGTTCAAACACTCGGGTGGACAGCGTGTTGAAATTGAACGGCCGCAGCAGCAGCGTCGCGGGAAGTTCTTTTACGCAATCCACAAAAACCAACAGGATCGCCGTGGCAACCGACCCTTTCATCAACGGCAGATAGACGGCGCTTAACGCCCCCCCCGCACTGCGCCCCAGTGACCGTGCCGCCATCTCCAGGCTGGGTGATACCCGGCCAAAAGCCGCATCCAGCGCGCCTTGCGCAATGCCAAAGAATCGCACGAAATAGGCCAGAATGATTGCTGCAGAAGTACCCGTCATAATCAACCCTGGGTCAGTGCCGGTCAGCCAAAGCACACCGTCTGCAACCCGGTGATCAAGTGCTGCCAGCGGGATCAACAGCCCCAGCGCCAGCACAGCGCCCGGTGCCGCATACCCGATGGTCGTGATCGGCAGCACAAGCCGCGCCAAATCCCGCCCGATCAACCGCATGCCATAGACGAGGAACAATGCAGCCAAAACCGTCACTGTGGCCGCGATGCCCCCCACCATAACCGTATTGCCCAAGGCTGGCAGCAACCCCGGCGCTATCCAAACCTCGGGCCGCTTGAACGCATGCGTCAGCATCACGCCTACTGGCAGCACAAACCCAAAGACAAATGGCACTAAGCAAAACACGGTGGCTGCCAGTGCGCCCGTACCC
>JACMNW010000057.1 GCA_014378345.1 Pseudorhodobacter sp.
AACCCCGTCGCCTGGGCAATCGCCGCCGCAGTCTCAGGGCCTTCGCAGATCACCAGCGGGCCGTTTTGCTCCGTTTCTTTATCGGCAGGGATGCGCGCCGGAAAACCACCGATTGCACCGAAGGCAGGCTTGCGCGGATCTTCCGGGGCTTTGCTGCCATCGGCCAAAATCAGGATGCGTTGACCACCTCGAACGACGCCAGCGTCATCGATCGCCGGAACCATCAGCGCCGCCCGCTCAGGGTGCTTAACACCCAAGCCAGGCACCGGGGGCAGATAGCGCCAGCCGGGGGGCAGGGCCGTGATACCACGCGCCGCCAGATATGCCGCCGCAGGTGAGCCAGCCAGAGCCTCAGAGCGGGCCTGCAGGGCCGCCACCAACGCCGCGCCACGTTGGGCATCCGCTGCCGCCTCGGCCTCGCCTTGGGCCTCTCTCGCAGCCTTGCGCGCCATCAGGGCGGAAAGATCCGGGGCCTGGTCAATGCTCAGGCCACACCACCGCGCCGCCTCATCGATCACGCGGGGGAAGTCTTGGTTGGCCGCGCTCAGGCCACAGAACTCGATTGCAAAGAAGTCCAGCAGATCGCCGCCGGTGACCGCCTTGTGGTCGCGCCACACCCCACGCTTGGCGCCCCGCATGACCATCGATCGCGCCGAACTGGACTTTGCGCGCCAGTCTTTCCCGCCTGCCTTTTCAGGCTCACCCCACGCCGCCCGAAATAGATCTTCAGTGCGGTCTAGCAGGGCTTGGCGAATAACCTCTTTGCCTATGCCTGCAGTCATGCCAGCCACCGCTTGTATGCGCGGGCCTCGGCAGGTTTCAGGGGGCGGATCGTGCCATCATTCAGTTGAACCAGGAGCTGCGCAGGTACATCCCGCCCGACAACGCCTAGAGCCTTGCCCTTGGCATCATAGGACACCGTTCCAGCAAGTTGCTGCAGGATCTTGCCGGGGGGTAGGTGCAGGGCTTCAGGCGCAGGCTCTGCACCCGCGTTGGTCTGTTTGCTTGCCATGCTCCACCCTCACCGCCGCGCCATTGCGGGCAGGTTCAGGCTCTTGGCGATTGCGGGCAGATCATCGGCGCGGAACGACCACCGGCCAGAACTGTTACGCATGACCGGGATCAGCGCCGATCGGGCCGCCTCATAGCAGGCGCGATAGTTTGGGGCGTCAAAACCCGCGCCCAACAGGGCTGCAGGCAGGTCGGTTAGGAGATGGGTTGGCATGGGGTTGGCCTTTGTTTGGCCAAGGTGTCAAAAGAATCCGCTTGAAATCGAGCCAGAAAAAATGGCAAAGATTACATAGGAACTCTGGTCACCTTGGCATTTGCGTGTGGTGGTGGACGGGGTTTTGATCTTGGGAGATCATCTTTCGAAGTATCCAAAAGCCTCTGGTGTTGTCGCACCGGGGGCTTTTTCTTTGTAGTATCGCTCAATCAGGATCCTGTTTTCGTATATGACACAGGCACGTTACGGCTTCGCAGCGTTACCGGCAAGCATGATAAAGGTGGGCGCTAGATACGTATTCACCATTGATTGTGACTTGGGATGCTTCAAACCACAATTTATTGCGGTAGCAGAACTACATCACCCATACACGGCCTGCCACATTCCGAAATGTTATCGATAACATCCGATAACCATCATTATGTAATATGCGGATTCTAGCATTTCACCGCAAAATCAAAGGCTTAGGCCGGAATCACCGCCGGATTCGCGCGGAATCGGTCAAAACCGCCCAAAATGCCCCCCGCTATGCGCCCAGAGCATGACTCACCGGCCTATTTCAGGTCAAAACAGGGGGGACGCCGATCACCGGCCACCAGATCCGAACGGCCACCAACGGCGCGGTTTGAGGTCGGGCGGGGGCAAGTGAACCACGTTCCTCAAACAGCGCCGAGGGCCTAGTTTTTCAGCAGCCTGCTAGAGCCTGCCCGGTTTTAATGGACGCGAAAACCAGACAGGCTAACCTGACAGCTTTTGCCCGGACCACCGCAGAATCAGCCGCCGGCGCAGCCGCTCGCATTGCCGGTCAACGCCCAGATAAAAGCTGACCGACACCACCGCGATCACCGTCACAATCATAAGTTTGTCCTTCAGACCAACCGGCGCCAGCACCGGCTGCAAATAGGCAATCACCGGCCAATGGGTGATGTACAGCGCATAAGAAAAATTGCCGAAATGCATATCCAGTGCTGAACTTTTCTGTTGCAGGTTCCAGATCACAAAGGGCGTCAGCAGCAGAACCCAAGCCATGCCGAACCAGTCCAAGTCAAACGGCACTGGCGCATGGTAGATCAAGAAGGGCCGCAGATGGGGAATGGCCAGCACCACCAGACCCGCCAGACTAAAAACCCCCAGACTGGCCATCGCCCCGCCAAGGCGCATCTGCGGCTTCATCAGCCAGATCAGCGTGCCCACCACGAAGGGCGGCAAATAAGCCAGCACCGACCACAGGCCAAAGCTCATCTGCAAAAGCCAGCCCAAAACCGTCAACCCCGCCACCCCGCACAGCGCCCAGATCAGCGCTCGTTTGGGCAGCGGCGCCGCCAGCACCGCCCAGATCACCGGCACCATCAGATAGAACTGCACCTCGATGTCCAAAGACCACGCCGTACCCAGCACATCCCTGTGGGTTGAGGCCAGCCCCAGCAATGTCATCCCCCACAGAACCAAGACGGGCTTGGGGTCACCTGTCAGCCAGTACAGCGCAAACACCGCCAGAAACGCCACCACAAACGGCAACCACACCCGTAACAACCGCGAGGCATAAAACAACCAGACCGGCACGGCGGGGCGATATTTCTGTTCGTACATCCGCGGCACCCAATAGCCGCTAAGCATGAAAAACAGCATCACCGCCGGACGCCCCAGCCCAAAGGCGGTCAGATGGCTGCCCACCACCACCAAAGCCAGAACCAGTCGAAAACCGCCGGGACCAAGTCGCAAGGGCAATCCTGCCATAGATCAATCCAAATCGCTATGCAGCCGCCACATCGACGGCCTTAATCCTTAATAGCCCATAAACCCTGAAAGCCCGTGAACCATAGGGGCAAGCCCGGGCCAAAGCAACGCGACATGTCCTATCGCCAAATCAGGGCAACTGGCCTATATTTGCCCCAAAAGCAGGCATCACCACGGCCACCAGCGGCGCGGTTTGGGGGCGGGCGTAGGCAGCATCCGGCGCAGGTCATCGATATGGGCCGCGCGTTCAGCCGCCAGAGCCTCGGCCACCACCGCCCTCGACTCGGCCTTTTCCAGAGCCGCTTTCAGGGCTGCTACATCTTCATCATCGTTGACCATGGCACGGGGGGCAATCGTGGTAACTTTGCCCGGTACATCATCCGCAGCCTTTACCACCTCGGCCCGCGCCGGATAGCCCGCCCTTACCATCTCGGATGGATCAATTAACCACCCGCCACCGTCAACAGGATCACCGGATAGCTTGCCGCTTTTCAAGTGCTTGACCAGCGTTGGCCTGGACACATCAAACCGCTTTGCCGCCTCTCGAACCGATAGCTTCGCCATGCTTGCCCCCTAGCCGGTAAACGGGGGCAGTATGGGGGCAATCGTGGTAATCGTCACCGATTCCTTGCCGGGGCTTTACCACCGCGCCAAATGTTGCGGTTTATCATACCCGAAGGAAGGTCGCGGTCCGCCAAGATCGAGCTGCCAGACCTTTTGACGCCCCCCTGCCATCTCGTCAGGCAGAATCTTTTTTGTCGCCAGATATGCCAAGGTCAGGGTGTTGTCGGTACTCAGGCCGAGTGCTGCAACGATTGCATAGCCCCCTACCCCGCTTCACCTTTGCTCTCAGTGAAATCGGACGTTCCACACCGGTCCCAAGGGGCACTGGGCTGAACATTTGGATGCCCCCTAGACCATATGCTTGATCGCACGGGCCTCCTCCACCTGCGCCACCCGATCTGGGCGCAACCAAGGTCAAACCCTACTTATTTCCAGCTCGCACGATAGCGTCCCGGTTCGCACCAAAATCGCACGGTGATACCCGGCTGATCTTGAAACAACTGGGCAGCAAGCTGGCAATTCTCGGAATTGTAGGTTGGCCCTTGGTCGACTGCATCGAAGGTGGCGACATGCAGGCGCATCGTGCTGTCCAAGGCAGAGCTGCGATACAACGTAGCGACGTCCAAATCCTGCGCGGTCCCTGCTGACGGCACGAGCAGCAGCGCCAAGACGGCACCCGTAAAAAATCTGATCATCAAAGAGCCTTTTCCCGGAGCCACCGCCGTTCGGTGCTTCAGCCAAAGGGCATCATCCACCCAAGGGCGTCAATCCTGTCAGGGCAGCCCGGTTCAGTCCAGCCGCCTAGATTATGCGCTCGATCGCACGGGCCTCGCGCCCCAGCTCGTTGACCAGGCGCCGCATCTCGATCCATTCCCGCGACCGCATCCCGTGCCGCCATGAGGGATGCGCCTTGCCCGCAGGATGACCGCCGCCGGCGCCATGGAACCGGCATACAGTCCAGCCGGTGACCGCGGGGCCGTTGCACCGAACGCCCGTACGTTTTGATTTAGCCGTGCATCTGGGGGCGTTATTGGCCGCGCTCATGCGGTTGTCGTCACCTTCCATCATACACCTGCCCCCCCTCGCGTGACGTTGCCCACAATGGCCTGCCCGCCATCCGATACGTTGACGTGCTGCACCACGACAGTTTGCTTGCCGCCCGTCCGATGCTTGCGCATGGCCTCGATCTGTACGGCGAAGGTGCGGGCCAGCTTGTTGAACCCGACATAATGGGCGTTCACTTGGTGCAGGTTATCGCTGTGCGCCAGCCGCCTAGCCGCCCGGATCGTGGCAACATGGGTTGCCGCCATCTGCACCGTCAACATGCGCTCGATCGCGTCTTTCGGGGCCAGATCGCGGATGATCGAAACCATGAAGTGCAGCTCGTCGTTCGACTTCCCGCCGTCGCCCGCCTCATCAGCCCGCAAAACCTTGACACAGTGCATCAGCAGATCATCCGCTTGATGCGTGTCTGACGTGCCGAATATCTTGGCCAGGCTGTCATGGCGGGCCAGCGTGACTTGGTGACCTTTGCTGGCCGATCCGCCGAACGTCACCCCCAGATCATCCGGTTCTGCCTTTTCAATCTCACCCATGCTCTG
>JACMNW010000058.1 GCA_014378345.1 Pseudorhodobacter sp.
CAACGCCAGCGCGCGCATGCGCGCTGACCTTCTGCCGGTCCGCACGGCCGGCGGATTGATCCGAAGGAGCAATCCATGCGTCATGCGATCGTCACGGCTGTGCCGACGGGACGCCGCAGGCGGCTCGGTGGAGCGCAAGCGGAATAGAGCGCGACCGCGCGCAAGCGCGGGGACGCCCGGTCCTCAAAATTTATTTTATCGCGCTCATGAGCATTAACGGCGGCCTACGGCCAGCCATGGCTAGGTATGGCTTAGTTCGTTGAAACGGCACTGTTTTCGGCACTCTTGACGGTGAGTGCCGTCAATCTCAAATCCATTCACGGGGAGCCAACTCAACCCAACAAATGCAGGAAATACCCCATGACCACGGACACCCCAGACCGAATTCTCCGCCTCGATGCCGTGCTTGATCGCACCGGCCTCAGCCGTTCAACTTTGTACCGCAAGGTCGACCAAGGAACGTTTCCTGCCCAGGTGCGGATTGCCACGCGGTGCGTCGGCTGGCGGGAATCGGCGGTTGCCGACTGGCTGCGCAATCCGATCTTCTACAGCGTCGACGATGCGAAATCAGGCAGCTGACGATTCGCTATGCGCCCTAATCCCCGACCTTACGGCCGCCGCGACGCTCGGTTCCTGCGGGTCATGTTGCGGTAGCGTGGCGTGTCCTCGATGATGGCGGGCTTGGCTTGACCTGGACTGAAACCGGAGGCCCTACGGTCGCCGCGCCCACGCGCCGCGGATTCGTGTCGAATCTGATCGAGCGGGCGCTCGCGCTGGAGACGGGCGGTCGTGCAACGATATTTTACGAACCCTCCGGCGTCGTCTGCGACATCATCCTGCCGAAATCATCATTAGTCGACCTTGGTATTACACCCGTCGTTGGGCTTATCACGGCTGATACCGAAGACGCTGTGGCGCCAATGCCAGAGACACCCAGGCTGCTGGTGGTGGAGGACTCATTTCTCGTCATCCTGACGATCGAAGGAATGTGCGAAGACCTTGGCTGGGAGATTGTCGGACCGGCAACGCGGGTCGAGGAAGCGATAGCACTAGCGCAGAGCGAGATGTTCGATGCAGCGTTGCTTGACGTCAATCTCGATGGAGAAATGTCCTGGCCAATCGCTGACGTGCTGAAGGCTCGCGGAATTCCTTTCGCATTCAGCACCGGCTACAATCAGTCCGACATCTTGCCCGATCATCTTAAGGACAGCGCGATTGTCGCGAAGCCCTACCGCGTCGATGAACTCGAGCGTCGCCTTCGCCAGATGATGAGTAAGCGAGCAGAAGTAAAGTGACCTGCCCCCGCGCAAGGTACAAATCCGCTGCGCAGAGTGCAACGCTCACAGTCAGGCGCCAGCGGCCGCGATTTGTTCTGGTGCGATCGGCATCTGCACCCCAAGCATAAGTGTTGATCGCCGACGGCGAACTGAAGGTCCGGCGGTAGGTGGCGGATTTAACTGCTCCGCCGCATTTGGCGATGGAGATAATTATCATCGAATCCTGCGATCTGTGCGAGCCGCGAGAGATCGGAAACAACCAAGCTACCCGGTTTTAGATCCAGAGCGCCGGCGTCCCTTAGCTTTCTTATGACGCGATTGGTGTGGACCGGTGTCAAGCCCACCGCGTCGGCTAAGACTATCTGCGAAAATGGCATCTCGAAAGATCCGATGCCCGCCAATCCGATGTGTCGCATTCGG
>JACMNW010000059.1 GCA_014378345.1 Pseudorhodobacter sp.
ACGCGCTGAAACCCGGAGGGCGGCTGTTTTTGGGGTCATCCGAATCTGTAACCCGCACCGCCAAACTGTTCAGCGCCACAGACAAGAAGCACCGCATATTTGAGCGTCGCGAGACCGATGGTACGGTTCTGCCTGATCTGCTGATGCGCAGTGCTGCCGGCGATGCCAAGCCGGTGCCTGCCACACCCGCGACAGGCGTTGGTGACCGGATCGACAAGAACGCCCGCCGGGCGATGGAAAAATACTATCCGCCACATATTGTGGTCGACAAAACCCAGCAGATTGTCAGTTTTTCAGGCGGGGCAGTGGGCCCATACCTCGAGCCTGCGGCTGGCACGCCAAGTTTTGCGTTATACGATATTTTGCGAAAGCCGCTGCGCGCCGCTGTGCGGGCGATTTTGCAAGAGGTGACAGCAACAAATGCACCGGTACAAAAGCGCGATATACCGCTGCGGCAGGCGGGACTGCCACACACGATTACGCTGATAGCAGAACCGATAGGCGATGCAGGCGAATACATCGTCCTGGCCTTTCAGGACAGCGGCAAGTCAGCCCCCGCCGAAACGAAAGCGCAAAAAACAAAGGACGCCAAGGACTCCATTCAGGCGCTGGAACAAGAATTGCGCACCACCCGTGCGCAGTTGATGTCGACGATTGACGAACTGGAAGTTACCAATGAGGAAATGAAGTCGTCGAACGAAGAATACCAGTCGGTCAACGAAGAGCTGCAATCATCGAATGAAGAACTGGAAACCTCGAAAGAGGAAATGCAATCAATCAATGAAGAGTTGCAAACCATCAATGTCGAGATGATCGGCAAAAATGAAATGTTGACGCATCTGAACAGCGATATCAAAAACCTGTTAGAAAGCACCGATATTGCGACACTGTTTCTTGACGAGCATTTGCGGATCAACAATTTCACGCGGGGCATTGCCGATATCTTCAGCGTCCGGGATAACGATATTGGCAGACCAATCACCGAGATCGTCAGTCTGCTGGACTATTCGGCTTTGGCGACAGATGTCAAATCCGTGTTGCGGACGCTGGCGCCGACCACGCGACCAGTGACGCTAAAGGATGCGACGATGTCATTCGAAATGCGCATCCGCCCGTATCGGACGGTCGACAACGTCATTACCGGCGTGGTCTGCACATTCGTGGACGTTACGCTGCGCGACAAAATTGAAGCTGGAATTCGTGAAAGCGAAAAACAATTCCACGCACTTGCGGAATCCATTCCACAACTTGCGTGGATCATGGACGCAAAGGGGTATATCTTTTGGTTCAATCAGCGTTGGTTCGATTACACCAACACAACACTTGACGAGATGAAGGGCCAAGGCTGGCGCAGTGTTCATGATCCTGCCGAAGTTGACCGGGTGGTCAAACACCTCAATCATTGTGTCAAGACGGGCGAAGTATGGGAAGACACCTTCCCAATACGAGGTGCAGATGGCGCCTATCGCTGGTTCTTGTCGCGCGCCCAGCCCATTCGCGACGACAGCGGCAAAATCGTCCGTTGGTTTGGCACGAATACCGACGTTGAAGATCAAAGACTAAGCGAAAAGCTGCGTGACCTTTTGCTGAAAGAACTGGATCACCGGGTCAAAAACCTGTTTTCCATCATTGGTGGGATGGTGTCGCTTAGTGCGCGTTCAGCTCTGACGGCTGATGATTTGGCCAAGACAATTCGCGGAAGGATCGCGGCACTTGCCCGGGCGCATGCCCTTATCAGAATCAGCAAACCCGCGTCCGGCACATCGCGCGAAACTACGATGGAGGATCTCATTCGGGCGATTGTGGAGCCCTATACCGATGCCGCCACCCCTCAAGACGACATTCGTGTGGTGGTCAAGGGACCGCAGGTCATCTTGGGGACTGAATCCACTACAGCAATGGCGCTCGTCTTGCACGAGTTGGCCACAAATGCCGCGAAATACGGTGCATTCTCAACACCAGTAGGTCACATCAAGATTTCTTGGGTCATCAAAAAGAACGAAATTGCGTTGTCTTGGCAAGAACGGGGTGGCCCGTCAGTCCTTGGCCCGCCCGCGAAAGAAGGCTTCGGAAGTCTCTTGGCCCGGCACAGTATAGAAGGTCAGCTTCATGGCGAACTGGCGTTCATCTGGGACGTGGAAGGGTTGACAGCAAATCTTTCTGCGACCGTGGAACGTCTGGCTCTGTAGGCTGTTGGTAATGATGGATACGCTTACACATATAGGGGAGAAACTCCGGTGCTAACGGGTTCTCTCGTGTTGGTCGCAGAAGATCAGATCTTTATAGCTTTGGATTTGGCACTGGCAGTCGAAGATGCAGGGGGCGAGGTTGCGGGGCCGGTTGCCAGCGTTAAGAATGCACTTGCACTGATTGAAACGCGACCGATCACTGCCGCGATTCTGGACTCGAATTTGACTGACGGCGACATTACACCAGTCGCGACACGGCTGCTGGAGGCCAGTATTCCGATAATTATTCAATCAGGGGTGGGCATCCCGCCCGAGCTGGCACTGCGTTTCCCCGACCTTGTCGTGTTCATTAAACCCTACGTTGCTGCCGATCTGGTCTCCAAACTAGAGGTGCTGATCGCGGCAAAGTGAAATCATGCTGAAAACCGCACTGAGATAACGGACCGTTAAGGCCCGCCGTGTTTGCCGCGATAGATGTCAAACTACCGCGCCACTTCCGTAGCCACGCAAATCATACGTTCAAGGCGCGGGAGCCACTTTGGGTAAATTTTGCGCTGGGTCTGTTGCTGCCGGGGTTGTTGCCGCTGCGGCAGGCTCTGGATCGCCCGGCTTCTTGTCGTTCGCAGCTTCACCCATAAGCCAGAAAAAAATCATCGCGACGCCAAAGAGCGTCACAAGCGCCATGCCGATCAACGGACCCCTATGCCATCTTTTCTGCTTTTCGATATTAGTTTGAGGAGCTGACATGCTTGTACCTTTCTTGAAACCTAGCCGACAGAAGTTGCTTAGATCAATGCAACTGAAGCCGAAAAGTTCCCTGCCCGGTTTCATCTGGAACAACTGCCTCTGCGGAGCGTTGTGATCAAGGCTGCCACATGGCGCCGCCCCTGTAGAAAGGAATGGATCATGCCCGCCAAGTCCAAAGCGCAGCAAATGGCAGCCGGCGCCGCGCTG
>JACMNW010000060.1 GCA_014378345.1 Pseudorhodobacter sp.
CTCGGCCCCGGTTACGGACAAAAATACGGCCCCCAACACCACAAAGGCCACGCCTGCGTGACGGATCAAGAATTGCACGCCCCATTGCGGGTTAAAGGCGGCCAAAACTTGCGGCTCAGTCGCCATATGCCAAAGGCCCATGCCTGCCAGCATGACGAACCAAAAAAGAGTAATCGGGCCAAAGGGCACCGCAATGGACGCCGTACCCTGACGCTGCACCACAAACAGGGCTACCAAAATACCGATGGTAATTGGCACCACCCAATCCGTCAGGCTGGGCAGGATAAGTTCTGCCCCCTCAACCGCCGACAGCACGGAAATTGCCGGGGTGATGACTGCATCGCCGAAAAACAACGCGGCCCCCATGATCGCCAAAGTCAACATGGGCACGGACCTTCGCCCAATCGCCAACCGCACCATGGTGTAAAGCGCCAGGATGCCGCCTTCGCCCCGGTTATCGACCCGCAAAAGGAAAATCACGTATTTGACGGTCACAATCAGGATCAGCGTCCAGATCAGCAGCGACAGGATGCCCAAAACATCCGCTGGGTTGATCTGCCCCCCCGCCGCAACAGGGCGCAGCGCCTCGCGAAAGGCGTAGATCGGGCTGGTACCTATATCGCCATACACCACGCCAACCGCCCCCAAGGTGAGTGCAGCTGTAGATGCTTTTTGTGCGTGATCGCCTGTTTCATCACTTTCATCCCGCAGATATTCAGCAATATCGAGCGTACTTTTATCTATAAGGTTCTCGACCGGATTACGCCGGGGTAAATCAGGTGCTTGTGACATGGTGTGTTTTGCTGGCACGCCGCGAACAGGGCGATAACTTGCCCTTCCGGCTTGACCCTAGGGGCGCGTGCGGATGCTCCGTTTGTTACCGCGACTCATGCGGCGGAATTTCAACATACCCCGCGCCCGGGTTTGCTGCAATGCAGCATCTGCAGCATTGCAACCAGCGCTGCAATTCCATCAGATGCATCAGGGCGTCCGGCGAAAGGCCGATGGCGACTTGCCGGTAATGTGCTGGAACGCCCGCGTGAAATAGGCGGCAGACGCAAAACCAAGGCTTTCGCCGATTTGCCCCACGGGCATTCTGGTTTCAGATAGCAAACGGCGGGCCTCAAATATCCTGCGGTCTTGCAACAGCGCCGAAGCAGGCCGCCCGCAGGTGATCTGGCAACAGCGCGTCAGATGGGTTGATGTCACGCCAAGCGCTGTTGCAAATTCGCTGACCCCCATGCCCGACCGAAACTCGCGTTCCAGCAACGTGGAATAGCGCGCAACCAAACGTCGCGTTGCGTCAGGCCGGGGTGTGTCTTCCACCACCCGCGACGCCTGCCGTTCCAGCCAGACCCCCAGCAACCCAAGATAATGCCGGGCGGCGCGGTCATGCGCCGGGCTATCGCTGTCAAGTTCGCGTTGAATGTTATCCAAAGCACCGTTCAGTTCTTGCTGGGCGTGCACTTCGCGGATGCGCAGATGCAGCGGCACATCGGGCAATGTCACTTTGCTGTCGCGGCCAAAAAACACGGCAGTGCCAAAAACTGCCGGCCCCACTTCGAACCCGTGCATCACACCGGGTGGTATATAAATCGCATTATGTGCGGTGTAGCCGCGCGTGACCCCGGCAATCGTAATCCGTCCTTGCCCCTTGGTGAACCATAGCAGGCAGGGTTCTGAAATAGACCGCATCGCCTCCACGCGCCAGCGGCCGCCTGCCGCAAGGCGCGGCACGGCAACGAGCCGCAGTTGGGACGGTGCTGATTGGTCTAGCATTGGCGTTGGTCCAATTCGAATGTACCACATGATAAACTGGCGTTGCCCCGCAACCCAAGCGAAAAGATTGCCAACAGGCGATCTAGATGCTGCTTAAGTCTGCAATTTGGTCGATTATGGTACCAACACCTCTCGCCAGCCCCTCATTCGGGTGCGCAACCATGTGCGTTGTCGCTTGGCATACTGCCGCGATGCCAGCTTTGACGCATCTGTCGCCGCCTCTAGTTCTATTTCTGCACGCAAATGGCTTATCAATTCTGGCGCGCCAATAGCGCGGGCAGACGGTTGGTGCGGATCCCAATAAGGCAACTCGGCTGCCACTTCGTCCAAGGCGCCATCGGCAAGCATGGCGTCAAACCGCTGGTCAATACGGCTGTTCAGCCAATGTACATCTGGCCGCAATACCAATGCTTGCGCGTCAGCCAACGGCAAAAGCGCCGGTCCGGTTTCATCTTGCCATTGCGACAGCCCACGACCCGTCGATTTCAAAACCTCCCAGGCCCGTTGCACCCGGGCCGGGTTGGCCCTGTCAATCCGCGCCGCTGTGGGCGCATCAAGCTCTGCCAACAACCCATGCAGGCCTTCGTTTGCCATCCGCAGATCAGCAAGCGTTCGTGTCTGCACAGGCGTTGCCGGGATATCTACCAATCCTTCGGTCAAAGCGGAAAGATTCAACCCGGTGCCGCCCACAATCACCACCGGTTTGCCTGCCGCCAGCACACTGGCCGCCTCGCGCATCCAATGCCCA
>JACMNW010000061.1 GCA_014378345.1 Pseudorhodobacter sp.
AGAATTTCCGCCTGAATGGTCACATCCAAGGCCGTTGTCGGCTCATCCGCGATCAAGATATCGGGGTCATTCGCCAGCGCCATCGCAATCATCACACGCTGACGCTGACCGCCGGAAAGTTCATGCGGATAACTTCCCATCCTATCCTCTGGCTCGGGGATTTTCACCAAGGCCAGCACCTCCAGCGCCCGCGCCTTTGCCGCTTTATGGCCCAGCCCCTGATGCCGCCGGATCGGTTCAATCAACTGGCTGCCAACGGTATAAAGCGGGTCCAGCGAGGTCATCGGTTCTTGAAAGATCATGGTGATCTTGCGCCCACGGATTGCGTTCAATTGCGCCTTGGGCAGCCCAATCAGATTGGTGCCCCGGTAATCCGCCACCCCCGTTGTGCGCCCGTTTGAGGCCAAAAGCCCCATCGCCGCCATCAACATCTGGCTTTTGCCAGACCCGGATTCGCCCACAATCGCAAGCGTTTCGCCTGCATTCACATGCAACGACACGCCGCGCACCGCATCAACCACACCGTCCAGCGTATCAAACTGCACCCGCATATCGGTTAGCGTCAGAACTGGGTCAGCCATATCAGCGATCCTTTGGGTCAAGCGCATCGCGCAAACCGTCGCCGATGAAGTTCAGCGCAAACAGAGTGGAGGTCAGGAAAAACGCCGGGAAAAACAAAAGCCAATTCGCCGATGGCATGTTCTTGGCGCCTTGGCTGATCAACACGCCCCAACTGGACATCGGTTCTTGCACGCCAAGCCCAAGATAGGACAGGAAACTTTCCAGAATGATCACCTGCGGCACAAGCAGCGTCATGTAAATCGCCACCGGGCCCAGCAGGTTGGGCACGATATGGCGGCGCAAAATGCCAGCGTTGGTGACACCCAGCGCCTCCGCTGCTTGCACATATTCCTGGCGTTTGATGGAAATCGCCTGCCCCCGCACAATGCGCGCCATATCAAGCCACAAAACCGCCCCCACCGCCAAAAACATCAACATGAAGTTGCGGCCAAAGAATACCACCAGCATGATCACGAAAAAGATGAACGGCAACGAATACAGGATATCAACAATCCGCATCATCACCTCATCCGTGCGCCCGCCGATAAAGCCTGCAGTGGCTCCATAAACCACGCCAATCACCACAGCGACCATGCCCGCAAGCAAGCCAATCGCAAGCGACACGCGCCCCGCTATCAAGGTGCGGGTCAACAAATCGCGGCCATTGCTATCGGTGCCAAAGATGAAATATTTCTGTTGCACCTGTGCTGTCAAAGAGGCGCTCAGCCCATCTGCAGCAATTTCGGTCGCCACTGCCGCCTCAAACATGTCCGACCGGTCAACATAGCGCACGACACGCGCGTCGATGGGCTTTTTCGATGTCACCTGCAGGGTCACCGTGCTGCCAGATTGCGCCCATCCGTCAAGCTGCATCCGGCCTTTTTGGACGGCTTCGGCCAATGCGGGTTCAATCATGCTGGGCGTGGGATAGGGGGCCAGACTTGGCGGCACGCGGGTGTAATTCTGGTGAATGGTTGAGAACGCATTTGGCGTCAAAAGCGGGCCAATGATGCAAACCACCGCAATGACCAACAGATAAACGCTGCTGATCATGGCCGCCCGGTTTGCGCGCAACCGCGCCCAGGCATCCGCCCAAAGTGAACGGCCCACGGCCGAAATTTGTACGGCGTCAGTCATAGCGCACCCTCGGGTCAACCACCGCATAAAGAACATCGACGATCAGATTGAAAATAATGGTGAAAAGCGCCACCACCACGACCGTGCCCATCACCAAAGTGTAATCGCGGTTCAACGCGGCATCGACAAAGTATCGCCCAATCCCCGGTATGCCAAACACCGATTCCACGATAATAGACCCCGTCAGCAACCCCGCCGCCGCTGGCCCTGCATAGGATATAATTGGCATGACCGCGCCGCGCATCGCATGACGCACCACGATGGAATAATCCGATAAACCCAGCGCCCGCGCGGTACGAATATGGTGCGACCTAAGCGATTCAATCATGCTGCCCCGCATCAGACGCGCCACCACGGCCAGTTGCGGCAACATCAGGGTCAACACCGGCCCCACTTTGTTGATCAAAGCGCCATCGCCCCAACCGCCCACCGGCACCCAGTTCAGCGCCAGCGCAAACCCCAGCTGAAACAAGGGTGCTATTACAAACGTAGGGATCGTGCTGCCCGCCGTTGCAGCCGCAATCACCGCGTAATCTGCCGCCTTGTTTTGCCGCAGTGCAGCAACAACCCCCATCGCGATGCCCAGCACGGTTGACAGGATCAGCGCGGTCAAACCAAGCTGAATGGAGATCGGCAAACCCGTGGCAAAAATTTCGGCCACGGTAAATTCCGGCCGCGTGTAGCTTGGCCCAAAATCGCCTTGCACTATGTTCTTCAGATAATTCAGATATTGCTGCCACAGCGGCAAATCCAGCTGATAAAGCCGTTCCAGATTGGCCTTGATGGCGGGGTTAAGCCCCTTTTCATGGTTGAACGGCCCACCGGGCGCTATGCGCATCAGGAAAAACGATATCGTCACGATCAAAAACATGGTCGGAATGGCGGTCAATAACCGCCGCAGCACAAAGCGCAGCATCAGGGTGCTCCTTTCACAAATGCACAGCCACCCCCGCACAAAATGCAGGGGCAGCCGTCGCGGGTCAGAGCATTACTTAGACAAGAACCGGGTCGGGTGAATGTCCATCACGTTCGGCTCCCAGCCCTTTACAGAGTCCGACACGACCGAATGGTAGCTGTAAAACAGCAGTGGCACGACGCACAGGTCTTCGGCCACACCTTTTTGTTCAGCCTTTTGCAAGATGCCCATCCGGGTTGCCGGATCAGCGGTCGCTGCCGCCTCTGCCAGCAAACCGTCATATTCGGCGTTGCTGTACTGGCCGTAGTTGTTGCCCGCCCCGGTTTTGCACAAAGCCAGAAAGTTTTCCGGGTCTTTGTAATCGGCAATCCAGGCCGCGCGGGCGATATCGAAATCACCCTTTGATTCCAGATAGCCGTAATGCGTGGCTCCGTCGGTGTTGATCATCGACACTTCGATGCCCAGCGGTTTCAGCTGTTCCTGAATGGCTACGGCCGTGTTGGTGTGGTTTTCCGATGTGTTGAACCGGATTTCCATCTTCAACGGGGTTTCCGGCGTGTAGCCCAGCCCTGCCAGAATTTCCTTCGCCTTGTCCTCACGGTCCAGTTGCGACATGTCTGCGTAAGCCATTGGCGAGGCTATAAAATTTGTGATGCCCGGTGGCACCAAAGAATAGGCGGGAATCATCGTGTTCTGCCAGACTTCTTCGGCCAGATAATCGCGGTCGATCGCCATGGAAATAGCCTGTCGCAATTCAGGATTATCCCACGGCGCCTTGTCGGTTTTGAAGGCGTAGTAATAGGTGCCCAAATACGGCCCGATCTTCACTTGATCCCCAAACTTGACCTTCATATCGGCCAACTGTTCAGTGGGGAAATCGTCGTTCATGTCCAACTCACCCGCTTCAAACCGCTTGATCGCGGCGGAGCGGTCTTCTGTCGGATAAAAATTCACCGTGTCGATCTTTACATTCGCCGCATCATAGAACGAGGCGCTTTTGGTCAAGGTGATATGATCATTCGGCGTAAACGCGGTCAGGGTGTAGGGACCGTTCGACACCATATTGCCCGGCTTGGTGAAATCTGCGCCAAACTTTTCCACATTGGCGCGGCTGACCGGATAAGTCGCCTGATGCGTCAGCATTTCCAGAAAATACGGTGTCACGGCGTTCAGCGTCACTTCCAGCGTGCCCGCGTCAATCGCCTTCACGCCCAATTCCTCGGGCTTTTTGGTGCCTGCGGTAATTTCCTCGGCGTTCACGATCGGGGTCAGCATATAGGCGTATTCGGCCGCCGTTTCGGGGCTGACCACACGCTGCCAGGCAAACACGAAATCATCGGCAGTAACCGGTGATCCGTCAGACCACACAGCCCCTGCGCGCAGCTTGAACGTATAGGTCAGGCCATCTTCTGATACGGTCCAGCTTTCGGCGGCACCTGGCACCAGTTCGGCCTTAGCATCCTGCGCCACTAGGCCATTGAACAGATCGCGCAGAATATTCGCCTCTGTCACGGTCGATGTTTTATGCGGGTCCAGCGATTCCGGATCCCCGTTATTGCCGCGATTCAACACCATTTCCGCGAAAGCGCCCCCCGCCGTCATCACCAGTATGGATGTGCACAACAGCAGTGATTTGATCGTCATTTTCATGCAGCGTCTCCCTTGTTGGACCATGGCCATTCTTAAGCGTCCGGTCTGTTTTGTTACCCGCGCCGCAGCACGGAGGTCTTTGTTCTGGCGCTATAACGCACCAGCGTAGTGATCGGTTGCGCGAACCATAGCGTCTGCAATCCCCGGTTCAACCCCGGTATGCCCCGCGTCAGGGATTACCCGCAGGTCCGCCTCTGGCCACGCCTTGGCCAGCAAAAACGCGGTGTCGATGGGCGTGACCATATCATAGCGGCCATGAATGATGGTGCCGGGTATGCCCGCCAATCGGTGCGCTTGGTCCAGCAACCAGCCGTCAGCTTCGAAAAAGCCTTTGTTCACAAAGTAATGGCATTCAATCGCGGCAAAAGCGGCGGCGAAATGATCATCGCCAAAATCCGCCTCACGCGCGGGGTTTGGCAACAGGGATAGCGTCGTCGCCTCCCACACCGCCCAAGCGCGGGCGCAGTCGCGGCGTGCGTCTGGGTCGTTTCCGGTCAGGCGGCGGTAAAATGCGGGCACCAGATCGCCGCGTTCTTCAACCGGTATCGGGGCCACATATTTGGCAAAGGCGTCGGGGAAAATCATACTGGCCCCGGATTGGTAGAACCAATCAATTTCCGCCTGCCGCAGGGTGAATATGCCGCGCAAAACCATTTCCGTTACGCGTGCTGGATGTGTGACCGCATAGGCCAGCGCCAGTGTAGACCCCCACGATCCGCCCACCACTTGCCAGCGATCAATGCCCAGATGGTCGCGCAGGCGTTCCATATCCTCGACCAGATCCCAGGTCGTGTTGTCTTGCAGGCTTGCATAGGGTGTTGATTGCCCGCATCCGCGCTGATCAAACAAGATGATCCGGTAGAGTTCGGGATCATGCCCCTGTCGCTGAAACGCCGATGTGCCCGCCCCCGGCCCGCCATGCAGCACCACCACGGGCTTGCCGTCCGGGTTGCCGCATTCCTCATAGTACAACTCATGCAGCGCAGACACCGGCAACCGGCCAGTGAAATAGGGCGCAAGGTCCGGGTAAAGCGGGCGTCTTGTTTCGGTCATACACAGCCTTGGCTTGCACTGCGCAATCAAGGCGCATGGGTAAGACTACCGCAGACGGCGCATTTTGCACGTGCTGTTTTTCAGGGCGGCCAGATTACCTTGCGTCAGGTCGCAAGTGTAAGCCTGTGCAGCGCCACACGGGATCAATGAAAATCACGGCTGGGAAACAGCACTTTTGCCTGATCGCGCGGGTGATGCTTGCGGGACACCTCGCGCACAATCCCCCCCCGGCTGATCACCGGGCGGCGGGCCTCGTCGGCGCGACCTTGGGTGGGGTCAATCCGGTCCGCCTCGACATGGCCAAGCTGGCCCAGACTTGGCGACATATCCTCGATCTGTTCGGCAATCAGATGGATCACCTGCCCCTCGCGCTGCAACTGGCCTGTCACGCGCAGCAAGCGCCCGCCGATCACCGCGCGGCGAAACGCCTCATACACCCGGGTCCAGACCACCACATTGCTGACCCCGGTCTCATCCTCCAGCGTCAGGAAAATCACGCCCGATGCGGTGCCGGGCCGCTGTCGGGTGATCACAAGGCCACAGACTGTCACCCTGCGCCCGGCATGTGGCAGAACAACATGTGCTGTCAGGCCGGGCATCTTTGGGCGCAGCAATTCCATCGGATGCGCGCGCAGGCTAAGACGCAGGGCCAGATAATCCTCGACCACCTCCTCACCCAATGTCATACGCGGCAGGGTCCCGGTGGGTTCGGATACCACCTCACGCTCCAGCAGGCCCCCAAACAACGGCAGGGGCCGCGCGCCCGCAATGGCACGCACCTGCCACA
>JACMNW010000062.1 GCA_014378345.1 Pseudorhodobacter sp.
CTCTTGGCAATAAAATATTTGCACCTACCGACAGTGTAATTCGCTTCACCAACTTGGCGATCGGTTTGCCCGTCACTGCATTGTTATTGCGTTTGATGACAAGCTTGCCTGCGACCGCCTTGGGCATGCCGGGATCGGTTAAACAGGCCTGGACTGCAACCCGGTCCCAACGTCCAACCTTGTTAATCGTCGCCGCTGGCATGATCCTTTTCAAAGACGGGACAGCTTGGTTGATGCAGGTTGCATCTGTCGGAACCGAAACGGCTGCTGGAGCTGCGATCCGGGTAACCATCTATGCGATGGGCGCAATGCTAGCAGTATCTTTTCTGACCACGCTTTATGGCTACTACATCGAGAAACGACCGCTAACCTGACGGCCCGTATTTAAGGTGCCGTGGATGGACTCCGCCGCCATGCAAAGCCAATGATTGCGATTTGGTTAACAAAATATAAATAAATGATATAATACAATAACTTACATACCGTAACACACGTGTTACTCTTCAAACAAGATCGCGAATTATCTTAAAAACTGGAGCGGGCGGCGGGAATCGAACCCGCGTCTTTAGCTTGGAAGGCTAAGGTCTTACCATTACACAACGCCCGCGCTGTTCCCCATATATCCACCCCGCCCCCCCACCGCAAGCCCGCCTCCTATACGATATTCGCGCCATCTGCCCCATTGACCCCACCCTGCCCAACAGGCATGAACCGGGCATGTTGATCTTCAAAATCTTCCGCCGCGTCGAATGGGACGCGTATCGCGCCGCCGGTGAAACCGCTGGTGCCCCGATTGATTTGATCGACGGCTTCATTCACTTTTCCACCGCTGCCACCGTTGCCGAAACTGCCGCGAAATATTTCGCAACTGAAAGTGATCTCGTCCTCGTCGCCTTCAATTCCGATACCTTGGGAACCGCCCTGAAATGGGAAGCCGCCCGCGGCGGTGTCCTGTTTCCCCACCTTTACCGTGCCCTCCAACTGACCGAAGTGATCTGGGATAAATCTCTCCCCCTCGGCGCAACCGGCCACATCTTCCCCGAGGGGCTGTGGTGAGCCTTACTGAAAGGGTCGCACTGACCCTGCTGCACCGGCTAGACCCAGAACGTGCACATGGGCTTTCGTTAGTTGCCCTTCGCCTGCATCTGCCGGGGCTTCCCGGCCCCATCACTTCGCCCCGGCTTGCCACCACCATTGTCGGCCTCGCCTTGCCCAACCCTGTCGGCCTTGCCGCAGGATATGACAAAAACGCCGTCGCCCTCGCCCCCCTGATGCGGTCCGGCTTTGGCTTTCTGGAGGTTGGCGCCGCCACGCCGCAGCCGCAAGATGGCAACCCAAAACCCCGCCTGTACCGCCTGACCGAAGACCGCGCCGCCATCAATCGTTTCGGCTTTAACAACGAAGGCGCCCCCAGCATCTGCGCGCGCCTTGCGATGCGGCCCAAATCCCGCGTACCCGTTGGCCTGAACCTTGGCGCCAACAAAGACAGCGACGACCGGGCTGCCGATTTTGCCTCGGTTCTGGCCTGCTGCGGCCCCCATGTTGATTTTGCGACTGTCAACGTGTCATCACCCAACACCGAGAAGCTACGCGATTTGCAAGTGCGTGCCGCCCTGACCTCGCTGCTTGCAGGCGTCATGGATGTTCAAGCCAGCCTGACCCGCCCGATCCCGGTTTTCCTTAAAATCGCGCCAGACCTTACTGATGATGATCTGGCAGAGATTGCCGAAGTGGCCAGACAGTCGGGCATAGCGGGCATCATCGCAACCAATACGACCCTGGCGCGCGACGGCCTGAAAAGCGCCGATAAAACCCAAACTGGCGGCCTTTCCGGTGCGCCATTGTTTGAAAAATCTACCCGCATTCTGGCAAAGCTATCGCAGCTGACGGACGGCAAACTGCCCCTTATTGGTGTCGGCGGCATCAGCACGGCGGATCAGGCCTACCAAAAACTCCGCGCCGGAGCCTCTGCCGTGCAGCTGTATACCGCTATGGTCTATCAAGGCCTGTCCGTCGCCGCTACCATTGCGAAAGGGCTGGATGCTTTGCTGCAAAAAGACGGCTTTGCCTCTGTGCATGATGCCGTCGGCACGGATCGCGCCCGCTGGCTTTAACAGCCTAAAACGCCTTGAACGTCATCGTTGTCAGGGTCCGCACGATACCCGAAATGTCAAACAATCGCTCCGACAGATAATGCCCTACATCTGCATCATCGGGGATATAAATCTTGGCAATAAGATCATACTCACCGCTGGTCGAGTATAATTCCGACACCACTTCGCGGTCATAAATCGCGGTCGCAACCTCATAGGTCTTGCCGGGTGTGCAGCGAAACTGAACGAATACGCAAATCATGGGGCCTCCGTGGGTTTTTGCCAGAATAGCCGCGCATCACTTGCCGCGAAAGGTCCTAAACGTCTGTCTCAACTTCCAATGCCAAAGGTGCCGGCGACGTGCGCAGATCTTCCACCCCTAGCGGCACCAAAGGCAACCCAAGCCGGTTGCGCACCACCCATTTCAACTGCCGCTCGGCCCGGGTGATCGCCACATAGGCCAACCGCTTCCACAACGGCAACCCCGCTTCCGTGCGCCCCGCCTGCGCCGCCGCAAACAAATCCGGCGCAAACACCTGTACGGTTTCCCACTGGCTGCCTTGCGCCTTGTGAATTGTCACCGCCGCCCCGTGCAAAAACGCTGCCCCCATTTTGGCGGCTGATGGAATAAACGGCTCGTCCTCCCCCGGCTTTTCGATCTTGATGATCGATGCCGCCGATACTTGCGGCTCTTCCGCCCCCATCACATGCAACTTGGCAAACCCGTCCTTGTTGCCCGGCCCCATATAAATCACCTGCGCGCCTTTGATCAGGCCGCGTGCCTCCAGATCAATGCGCTTTTTGCGGTGCTTCAGCGGCAGCTCGATGCCGTCGCAGATCAACGGCTCACCGGGCAACAGTTCAAACTCCGGTGCCCCCTGCGCTGCACGGAATGCCGTGATCAACCGGATCCGCGTGGCATTGCGCCAGACCAGAACGGGGGACCGCGCCATCAGATCGCTATCCACCCGCTGCGCCACTTCAACCCGTGGGTCACGCCGCGCTGCCGCCTCGACCATCGCCTCAAATTCTTCAAACCCCAGATCGGGGTCTGCCAAAGCATGCGCCAGATCAAGGATCGGGTTATCCTCCGCCTGCCGGTGAATGCGCGATAATACCAGTTTGCGCGCTCCCCCCAGCTTATCAAACACCATCTCGCCCGATTGCCCCACCGGGGCCAACTGAGCGGGATCGCCAAACAAGATCAGCGTCGGAAAAATCTCGCGCAGATCATCAAACTGGCGTTGATCCAGCATCGACGATTCGTCGACCAAGCCAATATCCAGCGGCTCTTCGCGCCGTTTCCAGCCCTTGATGAAATCACTGCCCCGCAACCCCGCCGCCGCCAGCGCCCCCGGAATAGACGCCACATTGTCATAGAACGCCTTAGCGCGGTCCAACGCCAGTTCGGTCAACCCCTCAACCGCTGGGCGCGGCCCATTGCCCGCCAGCCATTCCGCGATTTTTTCATATTGCGGGTCATACATCGGCGTGTACAAGATCCGGTGGATCGTGGTCGCTGGCACCCCGCGCAGCCGCAACACCGACGCCGCCTTATTCGTAGGGGCCAACACCGCCAAGGTGCGGCGGTCTTTGCGCCGCCGCCCTTCATAATCGCCAGAGATAACGTCAACCCCCGCCGCTTTCAACGCTTTGTAAAGACTGGCCAAAAGCATGGTCTTACCTGACCCGGCCTTGCCCACCACCGCCAGAACAGATGTTTTCCCTTCGGCGCCCGGCGTCAATTCTGCATTCAGCAGATCAACCCCCATACCGCGCAACTGGTCTGAAACCCTGTCCCAGGCCTCTGCCTGATCGTCTGAAAAAGTAAGCGCTGCGGGCAACATGGGTTAACCCTATTGCACCCCTGCGCAATAGGCCAGAGTCTGCCCGCCACAGGTGGTCAGTCAGGCAGCAGATCACCGTCGCTATTTTGTGCTGCGGCTATTTCCAGCTCGGCAACTTCAAGCGATTGGGCTGCCGCCACGGCGATAGCCGGTAGCTGGTTCGCCTCTGCATAGGTTCGAAGATCGGCCAGTACATCCAATATCCACGCGTGCCGCATTCCGTCTCCAACCTTCGGCTCAAGCAAACTTCGCCCAAGCAATTCAACCTAAGGGAGACAATTAACGATAATTGGTCAATCAAAGGTTTACGTTGGAAACAACGGCCATCCGAAAATCCGCTGTATTTTACGGATCATCGAACACTTCACGTTAAAGCCTACCGCTTACCGCGCGCGACTGGCCTCCAGCGTATCGGCAAACGTGCGCAATCCGGTGCGCGGGGCCTGCACCAGCACCGCCATATTGCCCGGCTTGTGTTTGTTATGCCGCATCAGCATATGCGCTGCCGGAATTTCCGCCCAGGGAAACACCTCCGACATGCAGGGGTCCAGCCGCCGTTCCACCATCAGCTTATTCGCCGCCGCAGCCTGTTTCAGATGCGCGAAATGGCTGCCCTGCAGGCGCTTTTGGTGCATCCACATGTACCGTACGTCAAACGTGCAGTTGAACCCCGTCGTGCCCGCACAGATCACCACCATGCCGCCCTTTTTGCACACAAGCGTTGATACCGGAAATGTGGCCTCGCCGGGGTGTTCAAACACGATATCGACGTTCACGCCCTTGCCGGTAATGTCCCAGATTGCTTTACCAAACTTGCGCGCCTCGGTAAACCAAACCGCATATTCCGGGCTGCCCACGATCGGCAACTGCCCCCAACATTTGAAATCATTGCGGTTGATCACACCTTTTGCGCCCAGACCCATCACAAATTCGCGTTTGGATTCGTCGCTGATCACGCCAATCGCATTGGCCCCGGCCGTGTTGATCAACTGGATCGCATAAGACCCAAGGCCGCCGGACGCCCCCCAGACCAGCACATTCTGCCCCGGTTTCAGATCATGCGGCTCGTGCCCGAACAGCATCCGGTAGGCGGTGGCCAGCGTCAGGGTGTAACAGGCCGCCTCCTCCCATGTCAGGTGCTTTGGGCGTGGCATCAACTGCTGCGCCTGTACCTTGGTGAATTGCGCAAAAGACCCGTCCGGGGTTTCATAGCCCCAAATCCGTTGGCTGGTGGAAAACATCGGATCGCCGCCGTTGCATTCCTCGTCATCGCCGTCGTCCTGATTACAATGGATCACAACCTCGTCGCCCACTTTCCAGCGTTTGACCTTGTCGCCCACTGCCCACACGATGCCTGACGCATCAGACCCGGCAATATGGTAGGGCTGCTTGTGGCTGTCGAACGGGGTGATCGGCTGGCCAAGCGACGCCCAGACACCGTTGTAATTCACCCCTGCCGCCATCACCAGAACCAGCACTTCGTTGCTGTCAATCTTCCAGGTATCCACCACCTCGATCTGCATCGCCGTGTCCGGCTCGCCGTGGCGTTCACGCCGAATGGCCCAGGCATACATCTGTGCAGGTACATGGCCCAAAGGCGGCATTTCACCCAGCGCATAAAGGTCTTTCACCGGCGCATCATAGGCCATTATACCAGACTGCTTATCCAAAGCCATCAAAGCCTCCCTCAAACCTTAGCCGCAGTGCAGAATCAATGCGACCTTTGCCCTAAATATTTGCCATCGCGCAACATTGCAACATAAAGCTGGTTCCTTACGTAATTTTATGTCTGCCGCGTTGCAGCATCTAAATCGCGCTTGCTGCCCCCAAAACCTGCAAAACCGGGGCCGCATAAAACTTAAGCATTGCCACCGCGTCAGGTGCAGCTACCAGCCCCGCATCACCTTCCACCACCAGCCCCCGCGCCATTAGCGGGGCCAAGCCTTCGCTCAACGCCCGGTCCAACCCC
>JACMNW010000063.1 GCA_014378345.1 Pseudorhodobacter sp.
CTGGGTGGGCCCGGCAATGCCCTGTCACAGCGCGCTCTGGCAACCTTGGCGCGATTGCCCGAACTGGCCTTGTCCGCCGATGGCCGGATCATCGAGTTCGACGCCGACTGGCCCGAGGCCGAAGCCCCGCACCGTCACATCTCGCAGCTTTTCACACTGGCCCCTGGTGCCGGAATTTGTCCGCGCGATACTCCGGACCTCGCCGAAGCCGCCCGCAAGACGCTTGAGGCGCGCGGCGACAGCGGCACCGGCTGGTCGCTGGCTTGGAAGGCGCTTTGCTGGGCCCGACTGCGTCATGGCGAGCGGGCCTATGCGCTGCTATGCGGGCTGCTGCGCATGACCCGCTCTGACATCCGCGATATGGCCAATCTTGGCGGCGGCATCTACCCCAATTTGCTGACCGCTTGCCCACCGTATCAAATCGACGCAAACTTTGGATTTGCATCTGTTCTGAACGCGATGATCGTACAAGATCACCGCACCGATGTGGTCCTTCTGCCGGCGATTCCGGCGGCCCTGTCAAGCGGGCGGATCGACGGGATAAGGCTGCGCGGCAGCCTGACTCTGTCGATGCAATGGCGAGATGGTCAGCTGCTTGCGGCCAGCGTCAGCAGCGCCCGTCAGCAAACCCGCCGGTTCCGGCTGGGCGAGTGCTGCGTTGACGTTACCCTCAGCCCCGGCAACACTGTTGATCTGAAACGACATCTGACCCAAACTCAGGTGTCTCAAGAACAGGACTTCGTTTCCGCCCCATGACCAAGCTTGCATCGCAAAAGAACCCCACTATCCTTGATGTCGCCGAAAAGGCAAAGGTCGCGGTCGGAACGGTGTCACGCTACCTGAACGGACAGTCCCTGCGGTCAGGCAATAGCGAAAAGGTAGCGATTGCCATTGCCGATCTGGGGTTTCGTCGCAGCAACGCCGCCGCCGAACTGCGCCGGACCAAAAGCAAGTTTGTAGGCTTCATCCTGCCCATGTTCGACGAATTTCATACCGATGTTCTGGCGCATGTCATTCAGGACCTGCGCGAGCACGGCTATATCGTGCTGCCCTATTCGCACGGAAACCAGAAACTGCATCTGCCGGATGCGCTGAGTTACTTCAGCGAGCATCGGGTCGCGGCACTTATCACTTCGGGCGATACCGGTTATGAAAAGCATGCGGCAGCCCTCCGGGCGCTCAAGATCCCGCTGATCCTTTATAGCAATGAATTGCAAGGACTTGACGTTGACCGTGTCCTTGTCAACGATCGGGCGGCCGCAATAGGTGCGACCCGCCATCTTATCGAGATGGGGCATCGGCGTATTGCCGTGCTTACGGGGAACATGGCGGACAGTACCGCCCAAAGCCGTTTCGCCGGGTTTTGCGAGGCGTTAGCGCAAGACGGCCAGCCACCGCCTGCGCCAAACCGGATCGCAGGCGGCGGCTGGCTCCAGCACCATGGCTATCTCGGAACCAAGGCGCTGCTGGACCTTCCGGAACCGCCCACTGCGATCTTCAGTTCGAATTACATGCTAACACTTGGCGCTTTTCAGGTGTTGCGTGAAATGGGTTTGAGCGTGCCCGAAAATGTATCTTTTGTTACGTTCGGCGACATTGCACATTATCCGTTCTACGGTGGGGGTGTTACGGCGGTCCAGTTTCCAATCCAGTCAATCGCCAACAGCATCACCGAGCATTTCATATCGCGGCATCAAGGGAAGGACCTTCCGCTTTCTCGCACGATCTCCCATGATTGCTCCCTTATTATTCGTGGTTCGGTTAGACGCATCTGACCGTCAACAGCCACACTGGACCTGCACCGGTTTTGGTATTTTCGCGTATTTGTGCCGCCCAAAGTGCTCGTTTAGACCACCTTGCGTTCGAAGGCCAGGGGGCTTTTCCTCCCAATGCTGAATTTTGGCGGCGTGGGTTATAGAAGCCGTTGATGTATTGGAAGATGGCGGTCCCGGCCTGCCGGCGGGTTTCCCGTGATCTGCGCCAGATCAACTCGGGCTTGATGATCTTGAAGAAAGTCTCGACGGCAGCGTTGTCATAGCAGTTGCCTTTACCGCTCATTGGTGCCCGCAGGCCATGCTCCCGCAGGATTTTTTGGTAGTCGCGGGAGCAGTATTGGCTGCCTCGGTCGCTGTGGAAGATGCAGCCCCTGGGCGGTGCACGCAAAGCGTCGGCTTATTTTGCGCAGGCGGAACCCGACCGCCCGTTCAAGCCATGACCAACTTCATTGATGTTCATTGCGCGGCAAACGCAGTCGAGCCTGTCTGCACGGTGTTGCAGATTGCCCTATCTGCTTACTACGCCCGTCTGGCGACACGGGCTGACCCCGGAAAAGCCGCTGCCCGTCAATAACGCGACGCCACACTGCGCCCCAAAATCCAGAAAGGTCTGGGACGACAACTGGCAGTTTACGGTGGTCGCAAAGGTGAGCCATTGAAGGCGCCATTGGTTCAAGCCCAATGGCAAACGCGGCAGTTGTGCCGTGAAGGTGCCAAAGAGTTCCTTTCGGCGGGCCAGTTCGGCGATGACAAAGGTCGAGATGGCAGCCGTCCGTACCGCAGCCGGTTCTGCGACGAAGTTCCTCATCTGCGCAACACTTTGGGTTTTGTCGGGGCCGATAGCCCTAGGCTGCAGCTTTGATAATAGCGTGGCGCCGAGGCTTCTGGCGTCGGTCAACAGTGACGCCATACTGCAGGCGGCAGGATATCGGGTTGGCTGTGTCAAGGCCGCGACGGCTACGTAATTCGCTCAAAGCGCACGGCTTCCTTTTCAAAGGCGGCCAGATTGAAGCTGATCCACGCATCCTTGACGCCATCAGAAAACGTCCTGGCATCAAAGTGGGACGCGCCTTTCAGGATTATGTCGTCATTCTCGCCCGACGAGAGGGTCAACATCGTTCCGAGAACGCCTTTCTGAACCACCGGCGGTGCTGTCAGTTCCTGCAAAGACATCGAAGTGATTTAACTGCGCTAGCTGATCCGAAGCTGATGCCCATCGGGCTGAATGACCCTGGCAGTCGTGCCAAAGAAGTTCACAAGCAGTCCAAGCAAAGGGCGTTGTTGCAATCGAATCAATGATCTGAGCCTTTTTGTCTATTCTCGAAAGCTTGTGCCGTGCGTGCGGTCGACCGCAACCATGTTCAATCATCGGCGCGGCACCAAACTGGCGATGGCGAAGCCATTCATGGCACAACCTTGCGTGCGTCTTCATTATTGCTTATCTTGAATACATAATCTTCGGAGGCCTTCATGTCACACACCACGACCATGACCGTGCGCATCAGCGGTGCACTAAGCGAGTTCGTGGCATCGAATGTTGGCGAAAACGGCGACTATGAGAATATCAGCGAATATGTTCGCGACCTGATTCGGCGCGACAAGGAACGGGTTGAGC
>JACMNW010000064.1 GCA_014378345.1 Pseudorhodobacter sp.
CGACGGGGCCTTTGCATTTAGGCCATGCCTATTCGGCGATTTTGGCGCATGACATGGCGCGGGCGGCGGGTGGCAAATTCTTGCTGCGGATTGAAGATATTGACCGGGTTCGGTGTAAGCCGGAATTTGAGGCTGCGATTTATGACGATCTGGCGTGGCTGGGGCTGGCGTGGGAAACGCCTGTTTTGCGGCAATCGCACCATTTTCTGCGCTATGACGCAGCGTTGGATTTGCTTGGCATGCAGGGGCTTACCTACCCCTGTCAATGCAGCAGGGCGGATATTCGGGCGGCACTTTCGGCGCCGCAGGAAGGCGTTGCTGAGGAGCCCTACCCCGGAACATGCCGTCACAGGACAATGGATCAACGCCAACCGACGGATGCGGTGCGGCTAAGGCTGAATGGGGAAACAGTCCGCTTTCGCGAAACCGGGCCAGATCATGCGGGCGAGATCACAGTGCGGCTTGGTTCGGGCGACCCTGTTGTGGGGCGCAGAGATATTGACACGGTGGCCTACGTGCTAGCCTGCGTTGTTGATGACGCGGCGCAGGGTGTGACCCATATAGTGCGGGGCATGGATCTATCTGATTTCACGGGCGTTCAGGTGCATTTGCAAGGGCTTTTGGGGCTGGCGACGCCTGTGTATCACCATCACCACCTGATCCGCGACGAGACGGGCAAGCGCTTGGCCAAGCGCGATAATGCGCGGGCGTTGGCGAAATATCGGGCAGTAGGCGCGACACCTGCGGATATTCGGGCGATGGTTGGGCTGTAGGCAAAATCCTTCAAAAGGATTTTTGTAAGAGTTTTCTGAAAACTCTTGGGGTTAAGTGATGGGCGTTGAGAGTTCAACCTCTGCACCATCGCGCACAGCGGTGTAAAAGCAGGATTGGCGGTTGGTGTGGCAGGCGGGGCCGGTTTGCTGGACCAGCACCAGCAGACAATCGCGGTCGCAGTCTATCCGAAAATCGATCAGGCGTTGGGTATGGCCAGAGGTTTCGCCCTTGACCCAGAACGCCGCGCGGGACCGGGACCAGTAGGTCACTTGGCCCGTGGTCAGGGTTAGCATCACGGCATCTGCGTTCATCCAGGCGAACATCAGCACCTCACCCGTGCTATGATCCTGGGCGATGACAGGGATCAGGCCGTTGCCGTCATATGTTAGTGAGGTGGGGTCGAATGGCATTGGGGCCGCCTTTGCAAATCTGCGAATGCGGCTTATCTACTGGAAAGGTAAGCCAGAGGGCAAGCGATGAGCGATAGTGATCTGATCAAGCTGTATTCGGGCCGGATTTTGGAATTGGCGGCCAGCATTCCGCATTTGGGGCGGTTGGCGGCACCCGATGGGTCTGCCAAGCGGCGATCACCCCTGTGTGGGTCGACGGTGACGGTTGATCTGACGGTAAAAGACGGGCGCGTTGTGGCCTTTGCGCAAGATGTAAAGGCTTGCGCGCTGGGTCAGGCGGCGGCATCGGTTCTGGGCTCTGCTGTAATCGGGCGCACGCGGGGTGAGGTCGAGGCCGCACGCGATGCTTTGGCTGCCATGTTGAAATCTGGCGGCCCTGCCCCGGCATTGCCGTTTGGCGGGTTCGAAGTTCTGATCCCGTCACGGGAGTATAAGAACCGGCATGCATCGATCATGTTGCCTCTGGAGGCGACCGCTGAGGCAATGGTAGCGGCCGAAAACGCGACCGCATAAAAAAA
>JACMNW010000065.1 GCA_014378345.1 Pseudorhodobacter sp.
CACTCGGCGCACCACTTGATTGACGACCATGTTCATTAAACGATCAAGGTTCATAGGGCCGTTCCTTTGAATCAAAAAGAAGGTGAGTATTTAGGCGAAAAAGAAGCACAAGAGATCAGCTTTTCCCTTGATGCGCCGTCGCTGCAAAGTAGCCTGCGGTCAAGGCCGCCATCTGTGCCCGCCACGGGAATGGGCCATGGCTTAGGCGGGCAGCCCCGAGGGCGGCAAGTGTGGCGGCGGGTGGGGCGCTTGGGCTCATCATCAGGTTTACGGGCAGAGTGGTGGTGGCGATCAGCGCCGCTATCAGTGCGAGGTCAGTCAGGCCGGGGGCAAAGAAGCCTGAAGCGCCCGCCTTTGCGTAGGCCTGTGCGCGCTCAATCGCCTCGGGAAGATGGGCTGCATGTTGATCGACGGGGGCTTTCAGGAACACATCCGTGCGGGCATTGACGAAGAGGGGCACGCCGGCTGCCGCACCTGCGGCCACAACAGCACCCACGCGCGCAGTTTGGGTGGCGATTGAATGCAGGCCCGTGCCGCCGACAATCTGATCCTCAAAGTTCACCCCAATCGCGCCCGCATCAATCAAACACCGGGTATTGGCGGTGATACTGGCCGCATCAAGGGCATAGCCGCCCTCAAAATCCACGCTGAGTGGCACGGATATACACGCGACGATCCGTCGCACGTTTAGCAACACCGTCTCCAGCGGGATCATCTCGCCATCGGGGTAGCCCATCGCGGTTGCCACCGGGTTGCTGCCTGTAGCAAGTGCTGGCGCTCCTGCGGCCTCTACGGTTTTGGCCGATCCGGCATCCCAGATGTTATAGATCACGAGTGGATTGCCGGGTTGGTGCAGGGCGGCAAATGCATCGGCTTTATCGGCTTGAGTGGGCATCGGGAGCGGCCTTTTTGTGGGAAGAATGAAATTCTCGCCCAAGCAGTATAGCGCAGTCCGGCCCACGCCGTCGCCGCAAATCGGGCCGCAAGATCCGTCAAATGTGCAACAGGTTGCCAATGGTGGCGATTCTGGCGGTGGGGCCATCTGCGCTGCGGACAACTCGCCGATTTTTTGGTAGCGTCGGGCATGACACTGCTGACAGGACCAACCCCATGTCGTGGCTAAGCCGCCTTGCCGAACGCCAGATGCAACGCGCCCGACTGCGCGGCGATATGCAAGTATTGGCGGGTGAAGGCAAACCCCTGCCCGACCGCACTGCAGATGCATTTGTATCCGCGGGGGACGCCATCGGGTTTCGCATCATGGCTGAGGCGGGCGTACTGCCGGAAGAAATTATTCTGAAAAAAGAAGCCGCCGCACAACGGGCGCATCTGGCAACCTTGACCGCGCCCGATCGCCGCAAACGGGCGATGGAGGAACTTGCCCGGCTGGAAATGCGGCAGGCCATAGCAGAAGAGGCGCGCCGCCGCTTCATGAAGGACTGAGGCCTCAAGGGGCAACGGTTTACCGCCCTAACAGCGCCAGTAACTCTGCCGCCGCCGCTTCGGGCGTTTTGCCCCCCTGCGCCACCGCCGCCCCCAACACCGCCATCAGCCCCGATGCGGGTTCACGCGACAGCGCCGCAAGCAAGCCATGGCGCACCTCGGCCTCAAACCATTGGCGCGCTTGTTCCGCGCGCCGGGCTTGCCAGTGGCCATGCATGCGACGCCAATCGGCAAGACTTTGGACATCCGCCCATGCCTCTGCCAAACCCGTTTGCTCCAGCGCCGACACGGTGCGCGCGCAAGGAAACCCATCCGGATCTTGCGCGCGGCCCCGCAGCAGGTGCAAGGCACCCGCATAATCGGCGCAGGTTCGCATCGCGGCGGCTTTCAAATCGCCGTCGGCCTTGTTGACCAAAATCAGATCGGCCATTTCCATGATGCCGCGTTTGACGCCTTGCAATTCATCGCCGCCCGCCGGAGCCATCAGCAAAACGAAAATATCGCACAGCTCTGCCACCATCGTCTCTGACTGGCCAACGCCCACGGTTTCGATCAGCACCACATCGAACCCGGCGCCTTCGCACAAAGCCACCGCTTCACGTGTGCGCCGCGCCACACCGCCCAGATGGGTTTGGCTGGGCGACGGACGAATAAACGCCAATGGGTCGCGCGACAGCCGTTCCATGCGGGTTTTATCGCCGAGGATCGACCCGCCTGACAGCACCGATGACGGGTCCACCGCCAGCACCGCAACCCGCAACCCCAGCCCGGTGAGCATCAGGCCAAAGCTTTCCAGAAACGTCGATTTGCCCACCCCCGGCGTGCCGGAAAGGCCAATGCGCAGCGCCTGACGCCCGGTTTTCCCCAACGCCTCCAGCAAGATTAAAGCCTGCGCCCGGTGGTCGGCCCGCGTGCTTTCCACCAGCGTGATGGCCCGCGCCAAAGCACGCCTTTCCCCCGCCGTAACCCCGGATGCGAGGTCTGAATGATCCATGCGCTGCCCCTGTGGCTTGCCTTTTGGCGTATCTAGCCGGGTTGACGCAGGAAAGTCACGCGAACCATATGGCAAGGGGCGCGCATGTCGGCGATAAGGGATGGATGACCGACGCCCCCTTCTTAAATGATGCCCTGCCCATTGATGACGCCCTGCCTGCCTTGCGTGACGCTTTGGCGAGCCACCGCATGGCCGTGCTGCAAGCGCCACCGGGGGCTGGCAAAACCACCCGCGTGCCGCTGGATATGCTGGCACATGAAAATGCGCTTGGCCTGACCGAAGGCCGCATCCTGATGCTGGAACCGCGCCGTTTGGCCGGGCGGGGGGCGGCGGAACGAATGGCGGAAAGTCTGGGGCAGGCCGTGGGCCAGACTGTCGGCTACCGGATGCGGGGGGAAACGGCTGTTTCCGCCACCACGCGGATCGAGGTGGTGACCGAAGGCATTCTGACCCGGATGATCCAATCGGACCCATCACTTGATGGCATTGCCGCCCTGATCTTTGACGAATTTCATGAACGCAGCCTGAATGCGGATTTGGGGCTGGCGCTGGCTTTGGAGGTGCGGGGGGCCATCCGCCCTGATCTGATGATCCTTGTGATGTCGGCCACGCTGGAGGCGGGGCCGGTTGCAGCACTGATGGGCGGTGCCCCGGTTATCACATCGCAGGGGCGCGCCTATCCGGTGGAAACGCGCTGGCTGGCCCGGCCTGTTGACGCCAAACTGCGGCTGGAGGCGGCTGTGGCAAGTCTTGTGATGCAAGCCGAAGAAGAAAGCCGCGATCTGGGCGGCGGGCTGTTGGTTTTTTTACCCGGAGAAGGCGAAATCAGGCGGGTGGAAGGGTTGCTTAGCGGTCGGCTGCCGCCGGATTGCGTGATCCGCCCGCTGTTTGGGGCGATGGATTTTGCCGCCCAGCGCGCGGCTTTGGCCCCGGTGCAGGGCCGCAAAATCGTGCTGGCCACGGCGATTGCCGAAACCTCGCTGACACTGCCCGATATTCGGGTTGTGGTGGATGGCGGGAAAGCACGCCGCGCGCGGTTTGACCCCAATACCGGCATGGCGCGACTGGTGACCGAACGGGTGACAAAGGCCGAGGCGGAACAGCGCCGGGGCCGCGCGGGCCGGGTGGCGGCCGGGCTGTGCTACCGGATGTGGACACGCGGCGAAGAAGGCGGCTTGGCCGCCTATCCGCCAGCCGAGATTGAGGCGACTGATCTGACAGGGTTGGCGTTGGAGTTGGGGCTATGGGGCACCGGATCACTGGCGTTCCTGACGCCGCCAAACCCCGGCGCGTTGGCAGAGGCGCGCCGTCTTTTGACCGATCTTGGAGCATTGAACAATGGCAGGATCACCCCACACGGCACGGCTTTGGCTGCCCGCCCCCTGCACCCCCGCCTTGCGCATATGCTGCTTGCATCCGGGGCCAGCTCAGCGGCCGTAACGCTTGCAGCCTTATTGGCGGAACGTGATCCGGTGCGCGGCGCCCCGCCTGATCTGGCCCTGCGCATGGCGGCCATCGCTGATCCGCGCCGCGTTGAGAGCGATTACCCCTACACCGTATCCCGCCCCGTAGTGGACCGTATCCGGGACGAGGCGAAACGCCTGACACGGGCTTTTCGGGGCGACAAGGGGCCGCGCGCGGTCCCCGCCCCGCCCCCGGTTCTGGCGCTATCGCTTGGCCAGTTGGCCGCCCTTGCCTACCCAGACCGTATTGGCCTGCGCCGCAAGGGCGATGCGCCGCGCTGGGTGCTGTCTGGCGGCACCGGGGCTGCAATGGAGGCGGGATTGCCGCTGTCAGTGGCCCGGTTGATCGTGGCTACGGATTTGGACGGCGACCCGCGGGAGGCCATGTTGCGGCAAGCCGTTTCTCTGTCTGAATCTGATCTTCGTGCACTTTACGGGCATGAAATCCATTGGCATTCCGTCTGCGACTGGTCGCGGCGTGAGGGGCGTGTTTTGGCACGCCAACAGGAATGCTACGGGGCGCTGGTGTTGGCGGACCGGGCTTGGACGGATGCCCCGCCTGATGCCATCGCGGCGGCGGCATTAGACGGGTTGCGCCAAATTGGCCTGCCGATGGCCGCGCCTGCAAAACGCCTGCGCGCGCGGATTGAGCTTGCCCGCGCGGGGGGTGCCGATTGGCCCGATTGTTCGGACGCGGGGCTAGTGGGAAACGCCGAGGCTTGGCTTTTGCCACATCTGACCGGTCTGAAAACCGAAGGCCAGTTACGCGCGCTGGATCTGACTGATGCGTTGCGTGCCCGCCTGAGCTGGGGGCAAACGGCTGATCTTGACCGTCTGGCACCCGCCCATTTTGAAACGCCGTTGGGCCGCCGGGTGCCCATCGACTATGACGGCGATTTTCCGGGGATCGACGTCCGCCTGCAAGAATTGTTCGGTGTGACCGAGCATCCGACCGTCGGCACTGCCCGTCTGCCCCTGCGCATAACCTTGCTGTCGCCCGGCCAGCGGCCGGTGCAGGTCACCACCGATTTGCCGGGCTTTTGGGCCAACACCTATGCCGATGTGCGCCGCGACATGCGGGGGCAATATCCGCGCCATCCGTGGCCGGAAGATCCGACGCAAGCCGAACCCACAGTGCGGGCAAAGCCAAGGGGCACCTAGGGCCATTTGCCCGTGCCCGTTGCAATCTGCGTAATAAAGCGTGTTCGCAATGGGGCTTTCCTATCGCTGTTGCGCCCCGTAATCAGGCCACTGCAAACATAGGGGCACCTGACGATGGCAACAGCGATTTCAGCAGTGCGGCGCGGCAGAATGGCCTCTGCGGCAATGTTTTTGGTCAATGGCTTGTTGATGGGGTCATGGGCCCCGCAAATTCCACTTTTGTTGCCGCGCCACCAGATTACAGAGACCACGCTGGGCTTGCTGATCTTTTTGCTGGGCGTCGGCGCGGTGGGGGCGATGGCGTTAACAGGTGGGTTGATCGGGCGGTTTGGCAGCCGCCGGGTTTTACAGGTTTTCGCACTGGCAGCACCCTTCACCTTGGCGGCTGCCGTGCTGCCGCCCAACCTGTGGGCCTTGTCGTTGAGCCTTGTGGTCATGGGCGCGCTGATCGGCTGCATGGATGTGTCGATGAATGCCAACGCCGTCGAAGTGGAGCGTCACCTTGGCCGCGCCATCATGTCGTCCAGCCATGGATTTTGGAGCCTTGGTGGCTTTCTTGGTGGCAGCGTGGGCGGCTGGATCATTGCGCGTGTCGGTGCCGAAGGGCAAGCGCTGCTGGTGGCAGTGGTGGCGTTGCTGGCCGTTCTTTTGGCACGCCCGTATCTGCTGGAGGATGCGCCCAAGGCCGCTGGTTCGGCACAAACGGCGCCGCCAAAGGGCTGGCCTAAAAATCCCGCCATTTATATTCTGGGGGTGATGGCCCTTTTGTCAATGATCCCCGAAGGCGCGGTGTTGGATTGGGCAGCGCTGTATCTGCAACAAGAACATGGCACTGGCGTTAGCACCGCTGGTTTGGCGTTTGCGCTGTTTTCGGCCACTATGGCCGTGATGCGGTTTGCGGGTGATGCGCTGCGCAACCGATTTGGCGCTGTGCAAACGCTGCGCGCGTCTGCCTTGATTGCGGCGGCGGGTTTGCTGGGGGCAGCCCTTGCGCCGAGCGCCGTGCTGGTCATCGCCAGCTTTGCCATAGCCGGGCTGGGCGTGGCCAATCTGGTGCCGGTGATGTTTTCGGCGGCGGGCAACATGCCCGGAATGGCGGCCGGCATGGGCATTTCTATTGTCACAATGCTGGGGTATTCCGGCATTCTGATTGCTCCCTCCAGCATTGGATTTATTGCAGATCATATTGGCTTTCGGGTGACCTTTGGCACTTTGGCGCTGTTGCTGATTGCGGTTTCGGTGATGGCTGGCCGGGCCGCTGCGGCTGATTTTCAGACCACAGACCACCAGCCCATTCCCGCCACCTGACCTGATCTGAACTGAGCTGAGCTGGGCGGGCCCGCTGCGGCAAATCACGCGTTTTACTTGGCGGGCTTGCAAATGGTTCTTGTGCGGCATACTCAATACCGACCTCTGGCTTACGCCGCTGTTGCACAATTTACCTATAAAAAGAGACCGCAATGCCGAAGGCAATTCCCCTGCGCCATGATTGGACCCGATCTGAGGCAGAGGCGCTGTATACCGCGCCGCTGATGGACCTGTTGTATCAGGCACAAACAGTGCATCGCGCGCATTTTGACCCTAACCGCGTGCAACGCAGTAAACTTTTAAGCATCAAGACAGGCGGCTGCGCCGAAGACTGCACCTATTGTTCGCAATCTGCCGTGAACGGATCACAGCTGTCAGCGTCCAAGTTGATGGAAGTGGAGCGCGTGTTGGCTGAAGCGCGCAAAGCCAAAGCGGGCGGTGCGACGCGCTATTGCATGGGGGCTGCGTGGCGATCCCCCAAAGACCGCGATATGGCGGCACTGGCTGCGATGATTGGCGGCGTCAAGGCGATGGGCATGGAAACCTGCATGACGCTTGGCATGCTGGACGATACCCAGGTATTGCGTCTGCGCGATGCGGGCTTGGATTACTACAACCACAACATCGACACATCGGAACGGTATTATTCCGAAGTGATTACGACCCGCACTTTCGCCGACCGGATTGATACCCTCGCCCGTGTGCGCGAAGCGGGTATCAAGGTGTGTGCGGGCGGTATTGTCGGCATGGGCGAGACACGGATGGACCGGATTGATATGCTGCTGACGTTGGCCAACCTGCCCGTGCATCCCGAATCTGTGCCGGTGAACATGCTGATCCCGATGCCGGATACGCCGCTGGCGGATACTCCGCCCTTGGACCCGATTGAATTTGTGCGCACCATAGCGCTGGCGCGGATATTGATGCCGCAAAGCCATGTACGCCTTTCAGCTGGGCGGACCGCGATGAGCGATGAGATGCAGGCGATGTGCGTGTTTGCCGGGGCCAATTCGATCTTTGTTGGCGATACGCTGCTTACGGCGGATAACCCGGGTGAAGATGCGGACGACGCTTTGTTTGCCAAGCTGGGGTTGGTAGCAATGGATCTTCCGGTTTCCGCTTCACCGCACGCCGAAAACGCCCACGGTGTTGCTGCCCAATGACAGCCTATCCCCGGCACGCACAGGCGCTTGCCGCACTTGCAGACCGGGGCAGGCTTCGCAGTTTGGCCCCGCGTCTGGGGCATGACTTTGCGTCCAATGATTATTTAGGCCTTGCCGGGTCTGACGTGCTGCGCGATGCCGCCCGCGCGGCGCTGGACCGGGGCGTTGCGGTAGGCGCGGGTGGGTCACGCCTGTTGCGCGGCAATGACAGCGAACACGAGGCGCTGGAGGCGCTGGCCGCGCGCCATTTCAGCACCGAAGCGGCACTATTCATGGGCGGCGGATTTGCCGCCAACCAAGCCATTTTCGCCAGCCTGCCAATGCCGGACGACCTCGTTTTGTATGACGCGCTGATCCATGCCTCGGCACATGACGGTATGCGGCTTGGCCGGGCGGAAACGCAGTCTTTCGTCCATAATGACGCCAACGATGCGCAGGCCCAGATCACCACATGGCGTACCAAGGGCGGCAAAGGCCGCATTTGGCTTGCTATTGAAAGCCTGTATTCCATGGGTGGCGATTTCGCACCCTTGGCCGATTTCGCGGCGCTGGCTGCGGCCCAAGACGCCGTGCTTGTGGTGGACGAAGCGCACGCAACCGGGCTTTACGGCCCCACCGGGCGCGGCCTGACCGAGGGCATGGCGCATGACGCTAACCTGTTGACATTGCACACCTGTGGCAAGGCGCTGGGCATATCGGGTGCGCTGATTTGCGGCGCGGCTGACCTGACCCAAACGCTGATCAACAAGGCGCGCGGGTTTATCTATGCGACCGCACCGTCACCCTTGAACGCCGCTCTTGTGGCGGCGGCATTGCACCATCTGCATGCCAATCCACAGCGCCGAACCGCGACCCAAGCGCTGGTTGACCATGCCCATGCAACCGCCGCAAAGCATGGCTTTACTGGGTTACAGTCACAAATCCTGCCCATTCTTTTGGGCACTGATCAACGCGTCATGCAGGTTGCCAAAAGCTTGCAGCAGCGCGGCTATGATATTCGTGGCATCCGCCCCCCCACCGTGCCGCGTGGCACCGCACGACTGCGGATTTCCATCACGCTGAACACCACTGCGGATGTGATCAGCCAGATGTTCGAAGACCTTGCACAGGTGACCGCATGACGGCAGTCGTGATCACCGGCACTGATACCGATATCGGCAAAACCATCTTCGCGGCGGGTCTGACCCATGCGCTGCAGGCGCAGTATTGGAAACCCGTGCAAGCGGGCTTAGACGGCGAAACAGACAGCCAAACCGTTGCCCGTCTGTCGGGCGCGCAGACCCTGCCCGAGGCCTACCGTCTGATTATGCCCGCGTCGCCGCATCTGGCGGCTGAGGCGGAAGGGGTGGAGATTGACCCTGCCGAGCTGCACCTTCCGCACATCACTGGCCCCTTGGTGGTTGAGGCCGCAGGCGGCCTTATGGTGCCGCTGAACCGCCGGACCCTGTTCCTTGATGTCATCGCCACATGGCAAGCCCCCGTGATCCTGTGCGCCCGCACGGCCCTTGGCACCATCAACCACTCGCTGCTATCGCTTGCCGCCCTGCGCCACGCAAGTGCATCGGTTCTAGGCATCGCCTTTATCGGTGATACAAACCCGGCTGTGGAGCGCACGATTTGCGACTTTGGCAATGTGCCCTATCTTGGGTGTTTGCCAAGGCTTGCAGCCCTGACACCCGCAACCCTGACCCAAGCCTTCGCCGCCCATATCGACCTTGCCACCATCCGCAAAGGCCTGCATCTGTGACCCCGCACGACTTTGACCGCACGCATCTGTGGCACCCCTATTCCAATGTCACCAAACCGGGCCCCACGCATATCGTGAAAAGCGCCGAAGGGGTGTGGCTGACGCTGGAGGATGGCACGCGGATGATCGACGCCATGTCCTCGTGGTGGCCGGTGATCCACGGCCACCGCCACCCGGCGCTGCTGACCGCCGCCCATTCGCAGCTGGACCGCCTGCCACATGTGATGTTCGGCGGGCTGACCCATGCCCCCGCGATTGATCTGGGCAAGCGCTTGATTGCGATGCTGCCCGCTGGTCTTGACCGGATATTTTATTCCGATTCAGGGTCGGTCGCTGTTGAGGTTGCCCTAAAAATGGCCGTGCAATACCAAAACGCCACAGGCCGTCCGGACCGCACCCAATTTGCCACCATTCGTTCCGGCTATCACGGCGATACCTGGAAAGCGATGAGCGTCTGTGACCCCGATACAGGCATGCATCATCTGTTCCGGGGCGCGGTATCGGTCCAGCATTTCGCAGAACGCCCGCCACTGCGCTTTGGTGATGATTGGACCGATGATGAGGCGCTAAACGGCATCGGCCCCCTGCGCGCCCTGCTGGCGCAAAACCAATCCCACATCGCCGCGTTAATCCTTGAACCCGTCGTGCAAGGCGCAGGTGGCATGTATTTCTACCACCCCAACTACCTGAACCACGCCCGCCAACTGTGCGACGACCACGGCATCCTGCTGATCTTTGACGAAATCGCCACTGGCTTCGGGCGCACAGGCCACATGTTTGCCACCGATTTTTGTGCCGTAATTCCCGATATCATCTGCTTGGGCAAGGCGCTGACGGGCGGCACCATGTCATTCGCCGCCACCATTGCGCGCCAGTCCGTCGCTGACGCGATCGGCCACGCATCCCCCGGTGCGTTCATGCACGGCCCCACCTTCATGGCCAACCCGCTGGCCTGTGCTGTTGCCGGGGCCAGCCTTGATCTGCTGGCCACCGGCGATTGGAAAACCCGCGTCGCTGCCATCGAAGCGCAGTTCACCGCAGACCTCGCCCCCGCCCGCACGATGCCGGGAGTGGCAGATGTGCGCGTGCTTGGCGCAATCGGCGTCATCGAGATGGATCACGCCATCAGCGCAGATATTGCCCACGGCTATACCCGCGAAACCGGGGTTTATCTGCGCCCCTTTGGCCGCAACATTTACGCCATGCCGCCGTTTGTCACCACGCCGGACGAGATGTCGCAGATCACCACCGCCATGATCCGGCTGGCGACGGTGATGTAGCCGCAGATGCCCGCCGATCCTGCCCATGCTGATCAAAACCGCATCCAGCAAAGCTTTGCGCGCGGGCTGCAAAGCTATCACACGGCGTCTATAGCACAGGCGCAGATTGCAGCACTTTTGGCAGAGGCTTTGCAACAAGCAGGCGCGCCAGCCCGGTTTCAGCACGCGCTGGAATTTGGCTGCGGCACCGGGCATTTCACCCACGCGCTGCTGCAACGGTTCCGCATCAGCCACCTGATGCTGAATGATCTGGTTGCGGAAAGTGCGGCAACGCTTCAGATCTTTTTGCAAGACCACAAAACCCAAACCACATTCCACGCAGGCCCGATTGAAACCTTGCCGCTGCCGCCTGCACTTGATCTGATCGCCTCGGCTTCAACTGTGCAGTGGGTGGCTGATCCTGCGGCGCTGATCACCCGTTTGGCCCGCCACTTGGCCCCCGGCGGATGGCTTGCAATCAGCGGCTTTGGCCGCAGCCATTTCGAAGAACTGCAAGAAACGGAGGGTGCTGCGCGCGCGCCGTGCTACCTTGATCCGCAGGACTGGCGGGCGATATTGCCCGCCCACATGACCGTGCATTCGCTGACCG
>JACMNW010000066.1 GCA_014378345.1 Pseudorhodobacter sp.
GCAGGGCTTCAGACATCACAAGACCAAGCACGCGGTCGCCCAAAAATTCCAACCGCTGGTTGTCAGGCCGGGTTTGCGATGAGATCGACGCATGCGTTACCGCGCGAAGCAACAGTTCAGGCGTGCGGAATTGGTGTCCAAGCCGGCCCAGAAAGGCCAAAAGATCGGCTGAAAGCTTCACTCCACCGCCTTGAAATAACGATCAGACCGCCAGGTCCAGAAGGCCAGCATTGACCGGCCAGCGGCCGAGAACATGATGCGGTCAGCGCGGCCGATCAGGTATTCTGCAGGCACGAAACCCACGCCGCCTGCGGCTTGGCTGAACCGGCTGTCCTGGCTGTTATCGCGGTTGTCGCCCATGAAGAAGTAATTGCCTTCCGGCACGGTGAACACATCGGTGTTGTCGGCGTAGCCGTTGGTATCGATGTTCAGCACATGATGGGTGCGCCCCCCGGGCAAGGTTTCAATCGCGCGCGACTTCTGGCACGTGCCACCTTCGCCAACAGGACCATTTTCGCAGCGCGGCTGGTTGCCCATCGGGCCCTGGCGTTCGAACACCTCTTCGAACACGCCGTCTGGCACCTGTTTCGCCTCTTCGCCGTTCAAGAACAGCACGCCATTTTTCATCTGGATGGTATCGCCCGGCAGGCCAATCAGACGCTTGATAAAGTCTGACCCATTGACCGGATGGCGAAACACAACCACATCGCCACGCACCGGATCAGACCCGAGGATGCGTCCGGAAAACGGGCACAGCGCAAAGGGGCAGGAATATTTGGAATAGCCGTAGGCCATTTTGTTTACGAACAGAAAGTCACCAATCAGCAAGGTGTCTTTCATAGATTCTGACGGAATCCAGAACGGTTGAAACAGCAGTGTGCGGAACGCACCGGCAATCAGCAGGGCATAGACGACGGTTTTAATCGTCTCAACAATGCCGCCATCGGGTTTTGTTCTGCTGGCCATGGGTTCGCTTTCAATAAGGTCGCAGCGCCACTGCGCGTGAGGGCGTTCGGCGGCTACATGCGCGCGGGGGGCTGCGGAGTCAAGTTGGCACGGGCACGGGCAGGGTTAGCACAGGCAAGGGCAGCGCCTCGATCACTACAAAGGCCTGCGCCCAGGGATGGTCATCGGTCAGGGTGACGTGGATGATGGCAGCATGGCCTGCGGGCGTCATCGATTTCAAACGTTCCGCCGCCCATCCGGTGACATGCATGACCGGTTGGCCGGACCGCAGGTTGGATACCGCCATGTCCTTCCACGAAATGCCCATCCGCAGGCCGGTGCCCAGCGCCTTGGAGCAGGCCTCTTTCGCGGCCCAGCGTTTGGCGTAGGTGCCTGCCACATCACGGCGGCCTTCTGCCTTGGCCTGTTCGCGCGGCGTGAAGACGCGGTTACGGAAACGGTCGCCAAAGCGGGCGAGCGTGGCCTCGATCCGGTCTATGTTGCAAAGATCGGTGCCAATGCCCAAAATCATCAGTTAGTCCAGCTTACCCGAAACAGTCCCCGTGGCCGCGTCAATCTTAACCGTCAGCTTAGCATCAGCACAGGTATCAGTCGCAGCAAGCCACCATTTAGCGGGCATGCCCATAACCTGAAAGAGTTTATCCATCACGCTATTTCCTCGCCTCGTCCATAAGACGGCGCATTTCTTCGATGGCGGGGCCAAGCCCCTTGAAAATTGCCTCGCCAATCAGAAAATGGCCGATGTTCAGTTCCATCACTGCGGGGAAGGCAGCAACAGGCACTACGTTATCATAGCTAAGGCCGTGGCCCACATGTACCTCCAGCCCAAGAGAATGCGCATAGGTTGACGCGCGGCGCAGGGCAGCGAGTTCGATATCGGCTGCGGCGAAATCGCCACCCGCGTGAAGATCGCAGTAGTGGCCTGCATGCAGTTCGACCACCGCTGCCCCGATGCGGGCTGATGCATCAATCTGGCGCGGATCATGGCCGATAAACAAAGAGACGCGGCATCCCGCTTCGCGCAAGGGCGCGATATAATCGGCAAGCCGGTTATCATCGCCCGCCACATCCAACCCACCCTCTGTCGTGCGTTCTTGCCGCTTTTCGGGTACCAGACACACGGCATGGGGTCTGTGCCGCAGGGCTATTGCCTGCATTTCCGCAGTGGCAGCCATTTCGAAATTCAACGGCACCGTCAATGCCGCCATCAGCGCCTCGATATCGGCATCGCGGGTATGGCGGCGGTCTTCGCGCAGATGCGCGGTAATGCCATCGGCACCGGCTGCTTGTGCCAACAGGGCTGCGCGCAACGGATCAGGGGTGGCACCACCACGC
>JACMNW010000067.1 GCA_014378345.1 Pseudorhodobacter sp.
CAGGTGGTGAACGTGGTGGATGCCTATGTTGCCCGTTATCCACTGCAGCGGTTGCGGCAGTTGGTAGTGCGACGACCCTTCAAGGGCGGCGTCGTGGATCTGCCAATCGTTCTCTTTCGCCCAATGGGTTTCCTCGAACTGATGCTGGACGTAGAACAGCCAGACCCCGATGGTCGCACCGATGACAGAGGTCGGGATGTAGATCAGCAGCAGCGGCATCAGCCCGCCCAACCACAGAATCAGGCTGACGATCAGCACGATCAGCGCATTGGTCCCCATGGCCGAGGTCCAGTAGCGCCAGCCTGATTTCATAAGGCCGAACGGCAAGCGATTGTGCAGGATGAACAGATAGCTTGGTCCCAGCACGAACAGCACCAGCGGATGGCGGTACAGCCGATACATCAGCCGCCCCCAGGTGCTGCGGGCGCGGTATTCTTCGACCGTCAGGGTCAGCACATCACCGATGCCGCGCTGGTCAAGGTTACCATGGTGGGAATGGTGGATCGCGTGGGTGCGTTTCCAGACGTCATAGGGCGTCAGGGTGATCACGCCCAAGGCCCTGCCCAACCAGTCCGAGGCCCGGCGGTTGGCGAAATAGGACGCATGGCCCAGATCGTGCTGGATGATGAAGATCCGCACCAGAAAGCCGCCATTCAAGATGGCGATCGCCAGCGATAGCCAAGGTGAGACTTCCATCGCGGCCCAGGCAAGCACCCAAAGCAGCAGAAACGGCACCAGCGTCACCAGCAGTTCAAAAAGGCTGCGAACGGTAGAAGGCTCGCGGTAGCGCGCAAGCTTTATGACCCATTGGCGGGCGCTTTCCTGCCGCGACTGCGCGACGTTAGTCTCAATGGTCATTCAACGGCCTATGTGAAAGGCACAGAGGGAAGGCAGGACTCAAGGTTCAGCTTTCGCTCTGAGGAGCCGGGACTTTCCCCGGGTGTGGGCGGCATTGTGGACCCTTTGCGGTCGCCGCGAAAGCCTATTCCGCAGCCGTCGCCGGCTTGAGCGCGGATTTGCGCTGCTTTTCTGTCGCAGATTTGAGCTGTCCACAAGCGGCCATGATATCTTCCCCACGGGGGGTGCGGATCGGCGATGCATATCCCGCATTATGAATGATGTCGGCAAAAGCGTGGATGCGGTTACCCGAGGAGCGTTTGTACGGCGCGCCCGGCCATTCGTTGAAGGGAATCAGGTTCACCTTGGCCGGAATGCCCCGCAGCAGTTCAACCAGCCGGAAGGCATCCTCTTTGGTGTCGTTCACGCCGTCCAGCATGACGTATTCAAAAGTGATCCGTTCGGAATTCGACAGGCCTGGATAGGCGCGCAGGGCGTCCAGCAGGGTGGCGATGTTCCACTTTTTGTTGATCGGTACCAGTTTGTCGCGCACTTCATCGGTGGTGGCATGGAAGGACACCGCCAGAAGGCAGCCGATTTCCGTCGCCGTGCGGGCAATTTCCGGCACCACGCCAGAGGTGGACAGGGTGATCCGGCGGCGACCAAGGCCGATGCCTTCGTCATCCATCACGATCTTCATCGCGTCGCGGACGTTCTCGAAGTTGTACAGCGGCTCTCCCCTGCCCATCAGAACGACATTGGAGACAAGGCGGAGTTCCGGCTTCGGTTCACCCTTGACCGGCCATTCGCCTAAATCGTCGCGCGCCAGCATGACCTGGCCCTCAATCTCGCCGGGTGTCAGGTTGCGCACCAGCTTTTGCGTGCCGGTGTGGCAGAAGCTGCACGTCAGCGTGCACCCCACTTGGGAGGAGATGCACAGCGTGCCCCGGTCGGTTTCGGGGATATAGACAACCTCAACCTCGTGCCCGCCAGCGATGCGCACCAGATACTTGCGGGTGCCATCCTCGGACACTTGGCGCGTCACAACTGCGGGCAATTCGATGCTGAAATTTTCAGTCAACAGGACGCGGTAGTCCTTGGCGAGGTTGCTCATCGCCATGAAGTCGCGCAGGCCCCAGTAATAGACCCACTGCCATACTTGGCCGACGCGCATCTTGGCCTGCTTTTCCGGCGTGCCTGCTGCGATGAACGCGGCGCGCAGCTGGTCGCGGGTCAGACCGACGATGTTGGTCTTGCCCCCTTCCGGCAACTTGCGCGGAAGGGTCAGCACGTCTTGAGTGATCGGGGCATGGGCTGTGGTCATTGGTCTGGCTCCTGAAGGGGTGCATATAGGTGATCCCCACGGAAAAGAAAACATCCGATGCCGGGATGATCATCCACGATGCCCCTTGATGAGAAGGTTGCCAGTCTGGCCACGTTGAAGCCTGTCGAGGAAAGCGGGGTCAGTCGCCCTGACCAAGGTAGGGTGTGCGCATCGGGCCGGCGGCGTTTGCGTGCGCGCGGAAGCCCTCGTACTCGGCCAGTTTGCGGGCATGGGTGGAAAGTTCGGGCCAAGCCTTGGCTGTGACATAGCCGATGGAGCTGCGCTTCATGAAATCTGTCACCGACAAGGGACCGTGGCTGCGCGCGCCAGAGGATGTCGGCAGCACGTTGTTCGGACCCAAGCAGAAATTCGCGACCGTCACAGGGGTATGCGGGCCCAGCAGAATCTCAGCAGCCTCGGTCAATTCGCCCAGATGTTCGAAGGGGCGGGTGGACAGGATTTCCAGATGTTCAGGCGCGTAGTCGTTGATGAAGGCGTAGGCCTGGGCCAACGAAGGGGCGAGGATGATGCCGCCCGAACGACCTGTCAGC
>JACMNW010000068.1 GCA_014378345.1 Pseudorhodobacter sp.
AATCCAAACGCCCTTTGCGCTAGGCGAAGCGGATGATCCAGCGCATCACCCTTCGCCGCCCAGACGATATGCACCTGCACCTGCGCGACGGCGCGATGCTGAAAGGTATCGTGGGTGAGACAACCCGCCATTTTGCCCGCGCCATCATCATGCCCAACCTCGAGCGACCAGTGGTGACCGCAGCTGTTGCCCTTGCCTACCGCAGCCGTATCTTGGCTGCTCTGCCCAAAGGGGCCGTGTTTGAACCCTTGATGACGCTGTATCTGACAGAAACCACAGACCCCGCTGATGTGGCTGCCGCCCATGCCTCTGGCCTTGTCAAAGCCGTCAAACTTTACCCTGCCGGGGCCACCACCAATTCCAACTCCGGCGTGCGAAACTTTGATGCAGTCCGCGCTGTTTTTGAAAAAATAGCCGAAATTGGCCTGCCCCTTTGCGTGCATGGCGAAGTTACCGATCCGTCGGTCGATATTTTCGACCGTGAGGCGGTGTTTATCGACAAAGTGCTGGACCCGATCCGGCGCAATACGCCCGGTCTGCGCGTGATCATGGAACACATAACCACCTCCGAAGGCGTAGCCTATGCCAGCGCAGGCGGCACGGGCCTTGCAGCCACAATCACCACGCATCACCTGATCATCAATCGCAACCACATCCTCGCCGGCGGCATCAAACCGCATTACTATTGCCTGCCCGTCGCCAAACGCGAATCCCACCGTCTTGCCCTGCGCAAAGCCGCAACTTCCGGCGATGCGCGTTTTTTCCTCGGCACAGATTCAGCGCCGCATGTGGATGCAGCAAAGGAACATGCCTGCGGCTGTGCCGGCTGCTTCACCGCCACCAACACGGTGCAAATTCTGGCCCATGTGTTTGAAGAAGACGGCGCGTTGCCGCAGCTCGAAGCTTTCACCAGCCTTAACGGTGCCGCCTTCTACCGCTTGCCCCCGAATGACAGCACGATCACCCTGACCAAAGGCCAACCCGCAGGGTGGCCCGAGAAAATCCTGACCGAGGCAGGGCCCGTCACCGTTTTCAACCCCGGCTACCCCGTCCATTGGCACGTCGAGACGTAATTTCATTTTGGTTTAAATATCCCCGCCGGAGGCACCTGCACCTTCAACCGACGCCTCCGGCGGGAGTATTTAGACGAAAAAGAAGTCGCAAACAGAAAGCAGATCCATGATTCCCAGCGCCTTCCCCCCCAAATCCGAAATCGCCCGCCTGACCGCCCGCGCGCTGCTGGAGATTAAGGCTGTGCATTTCAATGCGGAAACCCCGTTCATGCTGGCCTCAGGGCTGCCGTCGCCCACCTATATTGATTGCCGCAAGCTGATCAGTCATCCCCGCATCCGGTCCGTGTTGATGGATTTTCTGGCTGTCACCATAATGCGCGACGCCGGGTTTGAGGCCTTTGACAACATTGCAGGTGGCGAGACTGCGGGTATTCCCTTCGCCGCCCTGATTGCCGAACGGCTTGCTCTGCCGATGACTTACGTGCGCAAAAAACCCAAAGGCTACGGTCGAAATGCCCGGATTGAGGGCGACATGACCCCCGGTCAACGCGTGCTTTTGGTCGAAGATCTGACCACCGATGGCGGATCAAAGCTGTCCTTTGTCGATGCCATCCGCGAAACCGGGGCCAGTTGCGCCCATACCGCCGTGATCTTTTTCTACGGCATTTTCCCGGAAACAACGCAGCGTCTGGCTGATCATGGCATTGCGTTGCATCACCTTTGCACCTGGTGGGATGTGCTGGCCGAGGCCCGCGATCAGGGCAGCTTTGATGCAGCCACCCTGACAGAAGTTGAAGCCTTCCTGACCGCGCCGCGCGCGTGGCAGGATGCCCGCAAAACGATATAAGCGGAAAGCCGCAAAATGGCACATTCTTGGCACAGCGATCATTGCAGAAATTCGTTTGCGTCCCCATACACGCTATCAACCCGCAGCACTCCTAGGAGTTCGCCGCACTATATGCGGTAGCAGTCAGCCTTGTTTTCTGCTAGCGTCAAATTTTTAACGGACCTATCCACAGTCTTATCAGACCTTGCGCAGCGCTACAGAAATCGCGCATGACTAAGATCAAATTGCGGGGGCAAAGATGACAGAGATTACAGCGTTTCGGCCAATGTCACCGGCCCTTCCGGCAGCAGATACCGAAGTCCTGCCCCATAACATCGAAGCTGAACAACAGCTTCTGGGCGCGATTCTGACCAACAACGATATCTATGATCGCATCGCGTCCCTCGTGCGGGCGGAACATTTCTTCGACCCCGTGCATCAGCGCATTTTCGAAATCGCCGCCGCCCGCATCCAGAAAAACGCGCTGGCTTCGCCTGTCACACTCAAGGCGTTTTTGGAAGATGACGCTGGTTTGCGCGAACTGGGCGGCCCTGCCTACCTTGCCCGCCTAGCCGGGGCCGCGATCTCCGCTTTTGCCGCGCGTGATTATGCGCAGATGATCTATGATCTGGCCGTTCGGCGCGAACTGATCGACCTTGGCCGCGATATTTCTGCCAAAGCCGCCAAGGTTCTGGTCGACAGTGAACCCCGCGAACAGATTATCGAGGCCGAACAGCGGCTTTACAAACTGGGTGAACAGGGTCATTCAGAGCGCGGTTTTCAAAGCTTTCTCAAGGCGGTAACCGACGCTGTTAACATGGCCAATGCCGCCTATCAGCGGGACGGTGGCCTGGCGGGCATTTCCACCGGGTTGATTGATCTGGATAAGAAACTGGGCGGTCTCCACCCGTCAGACCTGTTGATCATCGCTGGCCGCCCGTCGATGGGCAAAACCTCGCTGGCCACCAACATCGCGTTCAACATCGCCAAAGTCTATAAACGCGGG
>JACMNW010000069.1 GCA_014378345.1 Pseudorhodobacter sp.
CATCCGCCACAAGCGCCTTCGTTCGGTCATCGTCACGCCGGAATGCCATTCCGCTGGCCGCGCGCCAAACCGCGCCTCCACCCGCGCCAAAAACTCCGCCGTCAATGCAATTTCCGGCAGCAACACCAAGGCCTGCCGCCCCATACGCAGACATTCGGCCACAGCCTCCAGATACACTTCCGTCTTGCCAGACCCGGTGACGCCTTTCAGCAGCGTCGCTGAATACCCGCCCATTGCCACGGCGGCCACCAGCGCATCACCCGCCGCCACCTGATCGCCCATCAGCCGCACCGATCCCGCCGGATCAAGCCGCGCATAGGGCAAATCGCGGGGCGCGTCTTGTTCCAGCACCACACCTGCTTTGACTAGCCCCTTGATCACCGCAGGCCCGCAGCCCGCAGCCTCGGCCAGTTCCGCAAGCGTCACCGCCGCTCCGCCAAACTCGCGCAACGCCTCAACCACGCGGTGTCTTGCATCCGTCAACCGGTTCGGGACCACATCGCCCAGCTTCAATACCCGGCGCATCGACGGCGGGTCGCCCAACCCCGGCGCGCGGGTGGCCAGCCGCAACATCGCAGACAGCGGCGTCAGCGTGTAGTCTGCCGCCCGGATCAGGAAAGACCGCAATTCCGCCCGCATCGGCAGGGCATCCAAACGGCGGTACGCAGACCGCACCTTTGCCGGATCATAGCCCCCAACGGCATCGCCCCAAACCACGCCTAGCACTTTGCGCGGCCCTAACGGCACTTCAACAAAATCGCCCGTGCCACAGCCACCCTCAGGGCTACGGTAATCCAGCACGCGCCCCAAAGGCTCGGTGGTCAGCACGCCAATCAGTTCCCCTTGGGAATAAACCCGCTCGACCATGCTTCATCCCACCTGCGACCTTTCGCCCGGTCGTCACTTGGGGTAAACCCTGTCCCAAACACCTGCAACCCCGATCAGTCTCACCAGAAGGACGCTCCCCATGAAATTCTTTGTCGATTCCGCCGATGTTGAAGCCATCGCCGAACTGAACGATCTTGGCATGGTGGACGGTGTCACCACCAACCCGTCGCTGATCCTGAAATCGGGCCGCGATATCATCGAAGTTACAAAGGAAATTTGTGGTATAGTCTCCGGCCCGGTTTCCGCCGAAGTTGTGGCCCTGACGTTTGATGATATGCTGGCCGAAGGCCGCAAGCTGGCCGCCATCGCCCCCAACATCGCCGTCAAAGTGCCGCTGACATGGGATGGGTTGAAAGCCTGCAAAATCCTGTCTGGCGAAGGTTTCATGGTCAACGTGACATTGTGTTTCTCGGCCAACCAAGCCCTGATCGCCGCCAAAGCCGGGGCCACCTTCATCAGCCCTTTCATTGGCCGCTTGGATGATATCAACGTTGATGGCCTTGATCTGATCGGCGACATCCGCACGATATATGACAACTACGACTTCAAAACTCAAATCCTCGCGGCCTCCATCCGCACCGCCAACCACGTCAAAGATTGTGCGCTGATTGGGGCTGATGTCATCACCGCGCCGCCCGCCGTGATTAAAGGGCTTGCAAGCCACGTGCTAACTGACAAAGGGCTGGAGCAGTTTATGAAAGACTGGGCAAAAACAGGGCAGAAAATCATCTGAACCGGTGTATACCATGATAATATTGAATAAGTGGCCTGCATTGGCCTCTTGCCCGTGACCCGACCAAAGGCACCATGCTTATGATCGAACAAGACCTTCGCGACCGCATCATTGCGGAACCGGAAACCCTGCTGGAAGATATAGATGTAATGAATGCCCTTATCGCGGCCAACGGGCGCGCGATGGGGGCAAACATTGTCGATCTGCGCGGCATCGCGATGGACCGGCTGGAAAACCGACTGGACCGGCTTGAAGATACGCATCGGTCGGTTATCGCAGCCGCCTATGAAAACCTGGCTGGCACCAACCAAGTGCACCGCGCCATTCTGCAAATGCTGGACCCGCTGAGTTTTGAGGATTTCCTGAAAAGCCTTGGGGCTGAGGTCGCCCAAACCCTGCGTGTCGATTGCCTGCGCCTTGTGCTGGAATCCGTGCAAAGTGCGGATGACCCGGCGCTGCGCAAGCTGGGCGACGTGCTGTTTGTGGCCGAACCTGGCTTCATCGCGGGTTACATCGCCGGGGGCCGCAATGTGCCGCTGCGCCCTGTTACCCTGCGCCAAACCATCCCCTCATCCGATGCTCTATACGGCGAACGTGCGGGCTGGATCAGGTCAGAGGCATTGCTGCGTCTTGATTTTGGCAAAGGCCGCTTGCCCGGCATGCTGGTTTTGGGGGCCGAAGACCCGCATCAGTTCAAACCCACCCAAGGCACCGATTTGCTGGCATTTTTCGCGGGGATATTTGAACGTACCATGCGCCGCTGGTTGTCGTGACAAAATTGGGCGTGACAAAAGGGGGCGTGACCGGGCTTTCCCTGTCACCTGCCCTGCGCGATGCGCTCTCCACTTGGCTGACCCACATCAGGGCGCTGGATGGCGTAGCGGTAAACACCGTCACTGCCTATGCCCATGATGTTACAAGATTTCTTGATTTCATCGCGCGGCACCGTGGCGCCACCGAAGGGCTGGCCGCCTATGCCGTCATCCCCCAAACAGACCTGCGCGCTTGGATGGCACATGAACGCGGTCGGGGCATTTCTGCCCGATCACTTGCCCGCGCGCTGTCTGCAGTGAAAAATTTCACCGCGTGGCTGGCCGACCGCGAAGGTGCCGATGCCACCACCCTGCTGTCAGCCCGCGGCCCCAAATTCCGCCGCAAATTGCCAAGGCCACTGGATAAAGACGCCGCCCGCCACCTGATCGACACTATCGGTGACAACGCCCGGATAGACTGGATCGGCGCGCGTGATACCGCCGTGGTCACGATATTATACGGCTGCGGCCTACGGATATCCGAGGCGATGGGCTTGACAGGTGCCGCCTGCCCCCTGCCCGACGTGCTGCGCATTAAAGGCAAGGGCGGCAAAGAACGCCTTGTCCCCGTCCTGCCCGTTGCGCGCGATGCTGTGGCCCGTTATGCCGCACTGTGCCCGTTCGATCTGTCACCGAATGA
>JACMNW010000070.1 GCA_014378345.1 Pseudorhodobacter sp.
AATTCTTCAACCAGTTCACCACGTTCAATCTGGGCCAGAACGCTGATGGTTTGGATGATGTGTTCGTCCACCGTGTAGTGGTGGTAGACGTTGAATTGCATCATCGCGACGATGGCTTCAAATTCCGGAATGAAGGCCGCCAGTGCACCAAGTTCGTTCATCCGCCGAAGCGCACGTTCAGGGTTGCCGTGTTTGAGCAGCAGATCGAGGAAGATTTGCACAGCTTCGGGATCGTTGCGCATGTCGTCATCAATCAGCGACAGGTTGCTGGCGATAAGACGCATCACATTGGGGTGCAGCAGATAGCCCGATCGCAACGCTTCTTCAAACACCCGCAAAAGATTCAGCTTGTCGGACAGGAACTTAGCCGGATCAAGCACATCAATCCGGCCCTGAACCAGTTTATAGCCGGGCTGCACCGCTTTCTTGCGGGTGAACAGTCCTTTCAGCGATGCCTCTGGCTTGGCATGGCGCGCCTCTAGCTCGGTCAGGAAAATCCGCGTCAGCTCACCGACTTTGGTGGCATGGCGGAAGTAATCTTGCATGAAATGTTCAACGCCGCGCCGCCCAGCGGTATCATGATAACCCATGCGGGCTGCCACCTCGACCTGCATGTCGAAGGTCAGCTGGTCCACCATGCGCCCTGCGATATAGTGCAGATGGCAGCGCGCCGCCCACAGAAAATCTTCGGCGCGGGTGAAGGTATCGTATTCTTCGCGGTCAAAAAGGCCCGCGCCAACCAAGCCGTCGGCAGAAGGCACACGGTGCAAATATTTGCCGATCCAATACAGGGTTTGCAGGTCGCGCAAGCCACCTTTGCCCTCTTTGACATTGGGTTCCAGCACATAGCGCTGCCCGCCTTGGCGTTTGTGGCGCTCAGCCCTTTCGGCCAGCTTTGCATCAATGAATTCGGGTCCGGTGGACCTGAAAAGATCTGACCAAAGCTTTTCGCCCAGCTCTGCCGCAAGAGCAGCGTGGCCAGCAACAAACCGGTGTTCCAGCAAGGCAGTGCGAATTGTTATATCCGCGCGACCAAGGCGCAGGCAGTCTTTCACCGTTCGGCTGGCATGGCCAACCTTCAGCTTTAAATCCCACAGGATATACAGCATCGATTCAATGACAGATTCGGCCCATGGCGTGATTTTCCAAGGGGTCAGAAACAGCAGGTCAACGTCAGATTGCGGTGCCATTTCCGCACGGCCATACCCGCCTACAGCCAGAACAGCGATGCGTTCGGCCTCAGTCGGGTTGGGCAACGGGTGCAGATAGCGCAACGCAACATGATAGGCCGAGGTCACAAGCCCATCGGTCAAATAGGCCTGCGACCGGACCAAAAGTCTTGCCGCGTGCGGATTTTGGGTGAAAGCAGCGGCGAGGGAAGCATTGCCGCGCTGTTTCGCCTCGATCAAGTGCCGCACGGCGACAGGACGCACCGTGCGAGGATCGGGCTTTGGCCCAAGCTCTGTTTCAATCGCGACGGCGATGGCAACCGGGTCGATGATCGCCTGCGACGCAACGATCAGATCGGCCTGTAGTGGGGGGGCCAGCTGAGCAGGGTCAGTTATCCGGGATGTGTCTGGCATTGTGAACGTGCGGTTCAGAAGCCCGCCCCGCCAAAGCTGCGCGGCGCGGCATCGATTACGACCATCTGGCCCCCGCGCACCTCTGCGACGGCAAGGCCACGGTCGTTTGTGCCATCGCTGCGCAACCTGAAAATGCCGCTTACGCCGACAAAGCCTGATCCTTGGGTTAACGCGGCACCAGTCAATGCATTTGCCTTGCCCTGTTTGACCAACGCCCCAATCGCGGCAATACCGTCATAGGCCAACCCAGAGATAGGATGCGGTGCAGACCCAAAAGTTGCTGTATAGCGCGCCTGATATTGCTGATAAAGACCGGGGTCAGGCATAGCAAACCAGCCGCCCTGCAAGCCGGGCAGACCAAGCGATGCTGTTGGCACGTCCCATCGAGTTAATCCGATGAAACGGGTTGTGTCTGCGCCAACCCCATTTTCCCGCAAAAGCTGCGTGACAAGTGGCAACGCGCCTGCGGTATCTGCGGTAAAGAAAACGGCATCCGCGCCGCTGGATTTGGCCGACGCAGCAATACCCGGAACAGCGGCAACCACCCCGTTTTGTGAAAATTCATAGTTGCCAACAGCCACAACCGACGCGCCTGCGCTCGCGGCACCCGACCGGATCGCGGCAAGTCCAAGTTCGCCTGCCGTATTACGGTCATGCACAACCATCAGCTTACGTTTGCCGTTGCTGGCGGCATAGGATGCCAGCCTGGTGGCCGTTGTCTCGAAGGTTTGCCCAAGCACGAAGACGTTGCCGCCAGCAATATCGGGGTTGTTCGAAAAGCTAAGCACGTTGACGCCGCGGCTGCTGACAGCGGCACCTGCCGCATTGGCTTCCTGTGCGAAAACCGGGCCGAGGATGATCAGCGCACCTTCATCAACCGCGCGGGCGGCCATCGCTTGCGCTTGGCCTGGTTGTCCACCCGTGTTGTAAACCCGGAGATCAATTTTTACACCGGACAGATCAGCAATCGCCAATTTTGCAGCGTTCTGAAGGCTTTGCGCCAAAAACTCATCGCCAGCTTGACCTGACCCTGCGGGCACCAAAAGCGCCACTGGCACCGGGGCGGATGTATCAATCGAAGGCCCCCCGGTTGTGACGCCGCCGGGCGTGCAGGCGGCAAGGATAAGGGCGAAAACTCCAAATACAAATCGGCCCAAAGACTTGCGGGCAAGATGCAAAACGGACAACATGGTTTTCCTCACTTTTGGGGCACGATACGCATACGCTGGATGAATAAGCGGTTCGTACCGGGAAGTAAACTTTCGAAGGAATTTAGCGTGAGCATTGAAGAGCAAGCGTGGTCTGCCCGTACTGCCCCGGCTCGCATGATTGTGCCGGGGCTGCATTTCATTGCAACACCGATAGGGGCCGCACGCGACATCACGTTGCGTGCTCTGGACGTGCTTGCTGGTGCTGATGTTTTGGCCGCGGAAGATACCCGCACCTTAAAACACTTGATGGAAATTCACGGCATCCCTTTGGGAAATCGCCATGTTTATGCGTATCACGAGCATAATGATGCCGCGATGCGCCCCCGGCTTATGCAAGCGTTGGCAGAGGGTAAATCAGTGGCCTATGCATCCGAGGCGGGCACGCCGCTGGTTTCTGATCCGGGATTTCAGTTATCGCGGGCGGCAATCGAGGCTGGCTATGGCGTGCTTGCAGCGCCTGGGCCATCTGCCGTGCTTTGTGCACTGACTGTGTCCGGACTGCCGTCAGACCGGTTTTTGTTTGCAGGTTTCCCCCCCACGACCAAATCTGCGCGCATAAGATTTTTGCAAGACCTGGCAAACGTGCAAGCAACTTTGATCCTGTACGAATCGCCAAAGCGCATTAACCAATTATTGGAAGACTTGTCGCAGTGTCTGGGGGAAGGGCGCTATGCTGCGGTGTGCCGGGAATTGACCAAGCGATTCGAAGAGGTGTCGCGCGGGACGCTGCGTGAATTGGCAGATGCGTTTTCCGGGCGGGCGGTGAAGGGCGAAATTGTTGTTCTGATCGACCGTGCGGGTGACGTGAAGGTTGATGAAGTGACTGTACAGGATGCTTTGAAGATGGCCTTGGTCGGAATGACGGTGAAAGATGCAGCAGCGGCAGTGGCCGAAGCGTACAATCTGCCCCGGCGCGATGTCTATCAACTGGCTTTGAAATTGGTGGCTAAATGAGCGGTGCGCGATCTTACCATGCAGGCCTTGCTGCCGAAGATCAGGTGGCGCAATTTTATTCCCGCTCTGGCCGTGATGTTTGCGCACGGCGGTGGCGCGGCTCTGCTGGCGAAATTGATCTGATTGCACGTGATGGTGTGGAAGTGATTTTTATCGAAGTAAAACAAAGCTCTACTCATGCTTTGGCGGCAGAACATCTGACCCCCCGACAAATGGCGCGCATCTATGCCTCGGCGTCTGAATTTTTGGCGGGTGAACCTCAAGGACAGATGACCGAAAGCCGCTTTGACGTGGCGTTGGTGAATTCTGCCGGGCAGATTGAAATTCTGGAAAACGCTTTCGCCGCGTGACTTGTTTGCATAAGCCGCGCGGTTGCGTCATCAGTGATGCCGTACATCTCGGAGGCGGCTATGACCCTGAAAGTGGCGTTGCAGATGGATCCTATCGGGTCCGTCAACATCAATGCAGACAGCACTTTTCGTATTGCGCTTGAGGCGCAAGCGCGCGGGCACGCGTTGTTTTTCTACACGCCCGACAAATTGGCCTTTGTTG
>JACMNW010000010.1 GCA_014378345.1 Pseudorhodobacter sp.
CTGGCTGCGGCCGAAATGTGCATGGCGGATTTGGGTTGGCCTGTAAAACTGGGGTCAGGTGTGGCAGCGGCGCAGGAGTATTACCGGGGGTCTGTGGCGGAGCAGATGAAGGCAGCCGCAGAATAAGATGCGTATTTGTGCGAAAAGGAAGCCGCTTTCGGGTGTGCTCAAGGGGACGATATGTACATTCCAACGTTTGATGATGTAATCGCAGCGCATGAGCGCATCCGGCCCTATATTCACCGCACCCCTGTGCTGACATCAAGCTATCTGAATGATCTGACCGGGGCAGAGCTGTTCTTTAAGTGTGAGAACTTTCAAAAGGCAGGCGCATTCAAGGTGCGGGGCGCTTGCAATGCGGTATTCGGGCTGGCGGAAGATAAACTGGCGCGCGGGGTGGCAACGCATTCGTCGGGCAACCATGCATTGTCGTTAAGTTATGCAGCGGGGCGGCGCGGGATTGCCTGCAACGTGGTGATGCCGCGTACGGCCCCGCAGGCCAAGAAAGATGCGGTGCGCGGCTATGGCGGGGTGATCGTGGAATGTGAGCCATCGACCAGCAGCCGCGAGGCAGTGTTTGCCGAAATGGTTGCAAAGTCCGGCGCGGATTTTGTGCATCCGTACAACGACCCACGGGTGATTGCCGGGCAGGCTACCTGTTCACGCGAATTGATGGAACAGGTGGAAGGGTTGGACGCGGTTATTGCCCCAATCGGTGGAGGCGGCATGATTTCGGGCACCTGTTTGACGGTATCGAACACTGCTCCAACCGTGAAGATTTATGCAGCGGAACCCGAACAGGCCGATGACGCCTATCGCAGTTTCAAGGCCGGGCATATCATTGCCGATGATGCGCCGGTGACGGTGGCCGATGGGTTGAAAGTGCCGCTGAAAGACCTGACTTGGCATTTTGTGAAAAACCATGTGACCGATATTCTGACCGCGTCGGAAGACGAGATTATCGAGGCCATGAAGACCACATGGAAGCGCATGAAAATCGTGATTGAGCCGTCTTGCGCCGTGCCACTGGCGACCATTCTGAAAAACCCGGACGTATTCCGGGGCCGCCGCGTTGGCGTGATTATCACCGGCGGCAACGTCGATCTGGACACTTTGCCTTGGATGAAAGGGTAACACCATGAACAGCCATACAAACTTTGAGGGCCTTGAAGTAGGTTACGATATCCCGGCGCTTCCGGGGATGGACGAGGCCGATATTCAGACCCCGTGCCTTGTGCTGGATTTGGACGCGTTAGAGCGTAATATCAAGAAGATGGGCGACTTCGCCAAATCACGCGGCATGCGCCACCGGGTGCATGGCAAGATGCACAAATCGGTGGATGTTGCACTATTGCAGGAACGGCTGGGCGGATCGGTTGGCGTGTGCTGCCAGAAGGTATCGGAGGCGGAAGTGTTCGCGCGCGGTGGGATCAAGGACGTGTTGGTTTCCAACCAAGTGCGGGATTTGGCCAAGATTGACCGCTTGGCGCGGATGCCAAAGCTTGGCGCACGGGTGCTGTGCTGTGTGGATGATCTGGCCAATGTGGCCGACCTGTCAGCAGCGGCCATGAAGCATGGCACGCAGATTGAAGTTCTGGTGGAAATTGACTGTGGCGCGGGGCGCTGCGGCGTGACGACAACAGCGGCTGTTGTGGCCTTGGCGCAGGCGTTGGAGGCGGCACCGGGGCTTAAGTTCGCGGGCATTCAGGCCTATCAGGGTGCCATGCAGCATATGGATAAGTATGAGGATCGTCGCGCGAAGCTGGAGATTGCCGTCGCCCAAGTAAAGGACGCGGTGGATACCCTGAAAGCAAGCGGCATTGAGTGTGATATTGTGGGTGGTGGCGGTACAGGCAGTTACTATTTCGAGTCCACGTCCGGTGTGTATAACGAACTGCAATGCGGGTCTTATGCGTTCATGGATGCCGATTACGGTCGCATTCTGGACAAGGACGGCAAGCGGATTGACCAAGGCGAATGGGAAAATGCGCTGTTCATTCTGACATCGGTGATGAGCCATGCCAAGGCCGACAAAGCGATTGTCGATGCCGGGCTAAAGGCGCAATCGGTGGATTCCGGGCTGCCCGTGGTGTTTGGGCGGACGGATGTGAAATATGTAAAATGCTCAGACGAGCATGGAGTGGTTGAAGATTTTCAGGGCGTCTTGAAGGTGAACGACAAGTTGCGTCTGGTTCCCGGCCACTGCGATCCGACCTGCAACGTGCATGATTGGTATGTGGGCGTGCGCGGTGGCAAGGTGGAGGTGGTCTGGCCCGTTTCGGCGCGCGGCAAAGCGTATTGATATCTTGAAATAATGGGGGCTCTGCCCCGTAGCCGGATGGTTCTCGAACCAATGGCGAACAACCGGCAACCCCCGGGATGTTTGTACCAAAATGAAAAAGGTCGAATGCCGATGCTGATCGTTCCCGAACGCTTGATTGCCGAGTTGGTTTCCCCCGCTGATGCTTTTGCTGCCATCGAGGCGTGTTTTGCCGCCATGGCGCGGGGGGAGGCGTATAATTTTCCCGTTGTGCGGGAGGCTTTGGGAGAGGGGCGGCAGTATGGGTTCAAGTCTGGGTTGGACCGGGCTGGAAGCAGGTTGGGCGTGAAGGCGGGGGGATATTTCCCGGCTAACCTGGCGCGTGGGATAATCAATCATCAATCGTCGGTGTTTTTGTTTGATCCGGAAACGGGGCGGCCTCTGGCGATGGTGGGCGGCAATTTGCTGACAGCCCTGCGGACGGCGGCGGCGTCTGCGATTTCAATTGATCGGCTGGCGCGAAAGGATGCGCGGGTTTTGGGCATGGTGGGGGCCGGGCATCAGGCGGGGTTTCAGTTGCGGGCGGCGGCACGGGTGCGGAAGTTTAAGCGGGTGGTCGCGTGGAATTTGCATCCGGAGATGCTGCCGAAATTAGGTGCTATAGCGGCAGAGCTGGGATTGCCGTTTGAGCCGGTGAGTTTGGCGGAACTGGGGACGCATGCCGATGTGATTATTACGATCACCTCGTCGGATAAGGCGTCGCTGATGGATGCGCATGTGAAACCCGGCACGCATTTGGCGTGTATGGGAACGGATACCGTGGGCAAGCAGGAGGTGGAGCCTGCGCTGCTGGCGCGGGCAACCATGTTTACGGATGAGGTGGCGCAGGCGATCAGCATTGGCGAGGCGCAGCATGCGGTGATGGCGGGGCTGATTTCGGCGGCGGATATTGCGCCGCTTGGGGATGTTCTGATTGGGCGGCATCCGGGGCGAACAAGCGACACTGAGATCACGGTGTTTGATGGCACTGGCGTTGGGCTGCAGGATCTTGCGGTGGCCGGGGTTGCTGTGTTGCGCGCTAAGGAACGCGGTTTGGGCATCACGGTGGACGTCTGATCGCGCCCGTTTTGTGTCGGGTACAAGTTTTGATCAAATGAAGGCGCTATCGTGATTGATCCCTAACACGGGGCGTGGTCAGACTATGTGACAGGTCGGACTTTGGGGCTTTCATGCGGATATTCATCAACGGCTTCGGGCGTATCGGGCGGTCTGTTTTGCGGGCGTATCTGTGCAGACCAGATACTTGGCCGGGGATGAAAATTGTTGGCATCAACGATATCGCCGCCGCCGATATGTGCGCGTATTTGTTTGAATATGACAGCGTTTTTGGGCCTTGGCGTGGTTCGGTTTCGCTCGGGGGTGGCGCGATGGTTGTGAACGGCCATCCGATCCCGCTGCACCGCACTGCAGATATATCTTCGCTGGATTTAAGCGGGATTGACGTGGTGTTGGAATGCACCGGGCGGGCCGAGGCGCGCGATGTGGCAAAGCGGGGGCTGCGGGCGGGGGGTAACCGCGTGCTGATTTCCGGGCCATCGGGGGCTGCGGATTTTACGGTTGTACTTGGGGCGAATGACGAAGGGCTGATGGGGCAACGGATTGTTTCGAATGCGTCCTGCACCACCAATGCGCTGGCCCCGTTGGTGCGGCTTCTGGACCGGGAATTTGGGATAGTGACCGGGTCGATGACGACGATC
>JACMNW010000071.1 GCA_014378345.1 Pseudorhodobacter sp.
CCGGGTGACAATGCGTGTTTTGGCGGGTGCGCGTGTTGCATGGCCAGCCTTTGCGGCTTTCGCCGCACCTGATTTGGCCAAGCCTGAATCATCGGCATTGGGATCAAGTCCCAACTGATCGCGTAACACACGGCCGCGCACTTCTTCGATATCGCCGGGTTCCATATCGCCCAAACGGAAAGGCCCGTAACTGGTTCGGATCAGCCGATTGACGGTCAAGTTGATGGCGGTCAGCGCACGGCGAATTTCACGGTTTTTGCCTTCGCGCAGGGCAACCGAAAGCCAGGCGTTTGCGCCTTGGATGCGGTCCAGTGTGACCATCATCGGTTGGAAACGCTCGCCATCGACGGTAATGCCTTTGCGCAGGGGTTCCAGATCGGGATCGGTCGGGTTGCCCTTGATGCGCACACGGTATTTGCGCAGCCAGCCGGTGGAGGGCAGCTCCAGTCGGCGTTTCAGCTCGCCATCATTGGTGAGAAGCAGCAGGCCTTCGGAGTTGAGATCGAGGCGACCTACCGACATCACGCGAGGCAAGTCGGGCGGCAGGGTGTCAAAGACGGTCTGGCGGCCCTTTTCATCGTTGGTAGAAGTAACCAGACCATCGGGTTTGTAATACAGCCACAGCCGGGCGGGTTCGGGCTCGGCCACGGTATCGCCGCGCACAGTGATGCGATCGGACGGAGTGACGTTGAGGGCGGGGCTGGTGATGACTTTGCCGTTGACGGAGACTTCGCCCATCTCGATCATCCGTTCCGCCTCGCGCCGCGATGCAACACCGGCGCGGGACAGCACCTTGGCGATGCGGTCACCAGCGGGGGTGGGGGCGGTTGGTTTTTTGGCGTCGGGCATGGCGGGGTTCCTGTCGGTTGGTTCATTCCATAGGGCAAGTTTTGCGGGGTTTCCACCCGTGGCCGAAACAGATGAGTATTTAGGCGAAAAAGAAGCCTGCGGGGTAGGGTCTTGTTATGGCGGGGGTGGGCAGGCAGAAAGACAGGATGAGCGGATTTCGATCATTCATGGATGTGGCACTGATGGAGGCGCGGGCAGCGGGCGCGCGCGGTGAGGTGCCTGTGGGGGCAGTGGTCGTGTCGCCCTTGGGTGTGGTGGTGGCGCGAGCGGGGAACCGGACGCGGGAGTTGTGCGACCCCACCGCGCATGCCGAAGTTTTGGCGATACGAGCCGCGTGTTTGTTGGTGGGGTCGGAACGGCTGGCGGGGCATGATCTCTATGTGACGCTGGAGCCTTGCCCGATCTGTGCGGGAGCAATTTCGGCGGCGAGGATTGCGCGGCTGTATTACGGGGCGGCGGATGTGAAATCGGGTGGCGTGGCGCAGGGCGCGCGGGTGTTTTCCCATCCGCAATGCCACCATGTGCCGGAGGTGTATGGCGGGATTGGCGCGTTAGAGGCCGAGGCTGTTTTGAAGGATTTTTTCAGCGCCCGGCGGTAGGTGTGGCGCGGGCGGCACATTGGGGCCGGGTGCGGAAATTAGGCTTGGTGAATTTCGGAATTGCTGTATACAAACCAGATTGAAACCCGCCAACGAAGGAGGTGCCCCATGCAGATGTATTCCCGCACCGCTTTTCGTGGCAATTGGAATGTCAGCGCACCGCGAACCTGTTTTATTCGCGGCTAGTGCGACCCAAAGTCGGCCACTGCGCCCGGAACTTTGATTAACCCGTCCTTCGCTGGCTTGTTGTAACGGCACCTGACCGTTGATGGCTTGCCCTGCGTCACACCTTATGAATTGGGAAATCGGCGCAGCCCTAACGGGGCAACCGATTTATGTGAACGAAATGAATGCTTTGGTGAATTCTGAAGACATGACACCGTCTGTAGCCATGAAATTGCTGGTGGACCGGCATGGGGTATGGGCGGTGCTGAGGGCCTTTGTGGCTTTGCTTTTGAGACCTGAACGCGAGGCTGTTCGGCTGGACGATCTGACCCCGCACATGCGGCGGGATATGGGTTTGCCGCCCCTGGAGCAGCCCGCCAAATATTGGGAGCTGCGCTAGAGCCAAGGTGAATTACAGGGTGATCGGCTGCATGACCTGAGGTTCGATCACCTGAACACCGGGCAATCCATCGGCCAAGATATCGGCATTCTGCGCAAGCAGCGGAAATGTGCGATAGTGGCAGGGGATCACGGTTTTGAAATTAAAATAGCGCTTTGCCGCATAGGCCGCGCGGGCCATATCCATGGTGAAATGGCCGCCCGCCGACAGGATGCCAATATCGGGTTTGTGCAGATCGCCCATCCAGTCCATATCGGCCATGATGTCGGTATCGCCGGAGACGTAGATCGTGTGGCCCTCGCCCGCGATAATGAAGCCCGCCTCGGATCCGGCATAGACTGGTGCGCCGTTGTCGCCGGTGACAGAGGAGGAGTGGCTGGCATTGACGAGGGTGACTTTCGCGCCGCCAAGGTCAACCGTGCCGCCTTTGTTGAAGCCGATGACCGACAGGCCATCGCGTTTTTCATACCATGTCATCAGGTCGTAAATACCGACGAGGGGCACCGAAAGTTCCTTCGCAATCGCCAGTGCATCGCCCGCATGATCGCCGTGGCCATGGGTTAGCAGCACATGGGTCGCGCCATTCAGGGCTTTTGCGCGCTGGTCTGCGGGGAACATCGGGTTGCCTGTCAGCCACGGGTCCACCAGCAGGATGGCGTTTGCGATTTCGATGCGAAAGCCGGAATGGCCAAGCCATGTGATGTTCATGTCTACCTTTAAGTACTTCCGAGTGGGACTTATGTCTCTGGCATAGCAAGATGCGGCGGGCTTGCTACTTTGCAAGGGCACGGATGAAACCTTGCGAGTCTGACACCCAGCCAAGCAGAGTTTCAATCGTTAGAATCGATGCATCGTGGTTGCTGCGGGAGTTGCTGTTGCCGATGGGTTCGCCCGTGCAATCCTCTAGCAAGATGCAATGATAATCGCGGAACATCGCATCGCGGATGGTGGATTCCACACAGATGCTTGTGGTGCATCCGGTGACGATCAGGAATTTCGCATCCAGCCCCTGCAGAATGGTGTTAAGCCCGGTTTCAAAAAAGCCGCTGAACCGGTGTTTTGGAACCAGAATATCGCCCGGTTGCGGTGCCAAAGCCGCCACGATCTGCGTGCCCCATTCGCCTGCAACAAGAATGCGGTAGGGGGTGCCGTCCGGGGCCAGTGACGTTTCACCCACCGAAAGGCGGGCATGACGTTGGCGGTGCGGGCTGTCTGCTTGGCCCATATCGGCCAGATCGGGCTTGTGCTGCATTTGCAGATAGATCACCGGAATACCCGCCGCGCGCGCCGCGCCAAGCACGCCTGCCGTATGGGCGACAGCCGCGGTGATGGGGGCAATGTCGATACCGGCGCGGTGGAACATGCCGCCATCAGCGCCAAAATCATTTTGCATATCCACCACGACGACGGCGCAGCGGGCGCGGTCGATGGCGATGGGCGCTGGCCGGGCAGGAACGGTAAATTCGGCAAGTTGACGGTGCATGCGGCGCCTCCTGCAAATTTGATAACTGTGGAAACGAGAGGCTTGGTTGGAACGTCTGTCAAGCGATTGGTTTGCGGCGCGTGCTTGCAGGCCGTTGTCTGCCCGGCTAAACGGGACAAAACAAGGTTCGGAGTGCCCTTATGTCTATTGATATCGACACCGCGCGCAAGGTGGCCAAGCTGGCGCGTATTCGTGTGGAGGAGGCGGCTTTGCCTGCTCTGGCTGGGGAGTTGTCGGGGATATTGGCGTTTATGGAACAGCTCACGGAAGTGGATGTGACAGGCGTGGAGCCGATGACATCTGTGACGCCAATGCGGCTGGCGCGGCGGGCGGATGTGGTGACGGATGGCGGGATAGAGGCGCAGATTTTGAAGAACGCGCCCGATGCGCGCGAAGGGTTTTTTGCTGTGCCGAAGGTGGTGGAATGATGGGTGCCAATACGCTGACCATTGCGGGCGCGCGCGATGCGCTGCGTCGCGGGGAATTAAGCGCAGTTGATCTGACCATGGCCTGCTTGACGGCGATTGATGCGGGCGATGGGTTGAATGCTTTTGTGCACAAGACGCCGGATATTGCGCTGGATCAGGCGCGGGCGGCGGATGTGCGGATTGCTGC
>JACMNW010000072.1 GCA_014378345.1 Pseudorhodobacter sp.
ATCGCATCCTGCATCGCCAACGTGCGCACAAGGCCAGTCCATTGCCGATCTGTCAGACCGATCACCATCACGCGGTTGCCACAAGCCGTGACAAAATCCTGCCCATAAGCGCCATACAGCGCATTGCCGGATTTAGGGCGATCTACGCCATTGACACAAACCTCGCCGATGATGCCCAAGTGGCCCAACATAGCAGCCGCCACATCTTTTAGCGCCAGTTCCGCCAACTGGCCCGTGCCTGTGCGAAAGCGGTGCCGTTCTGCGGCCAAGAGCGTGTTCACCACCACTTGGCCTGCGATACAATCCCACGCGGGCAAAACATGGGCGATGGGGTCGGTTGACCCAACAGGCCCGGTGGCCATCGGAAAGCCAAGGCTTGGGTTGACGGTGTAGTCCACTGCAGGTTCGCCGCGCCGGGTGCCCAGCAGCGATACCATGATCAGATCGGCGCGCAGGGCAGACAGGGCGGGATAGTCCATCCAGCCTTTGGTGCGCAGGTTGGTCAGAAACAGGCCGGCATCGGGGCCGGGGGACGTAATCAACTGTGCGATGATCTCTTGCCCTTCTGGGCTGGTCATATCTACCGCCAGAGACCGTTTGCCCTTGTTCAGCCCCGCCCAGAACAGGCTTTGGCCCGTCGATGTAACTGGCCAGCGGCGGGCATCAAGACCGCCTTGCAAGCGGTCAAACCGGATTACATCCGCGCCCATTTGCGCCAGCGTCATGCCCGCAAGTGGCACCGCCACGAAGGCAGACCCTTCGACCACGCGCATGCCTGTCAGGACGCCATTGGTCATGCGGTTGCCTTCCACGAAATATCGGCCTGCATGCACACGGCGCCGTCTTCGGTTGCAGTACACAGGGCTTGGGTGGCGTTCACCGGGGCTTGCGCCATCAGCCGCAACGCATTGAAATGAAACAGCGGTCGCACGCCACGAAAGCGGAAATTGGCGGGGGTGGCGTTGGCATTGTGGCGCCGTGCGGCTTCCATCAACAGCATGGCTTGCAAGGGGCCATGCACGATCAGACCGGGGTATTTTTCCACATCCACTGCATAGGGCAAATCAAAATGAATGCGGTGCGCGTTGAAGGTCAGGGCTGAAAATCTGAACAGGCGCACAGTATCCATTGCCGGGCTTTCCACCCAAACCGCGGATTCAGGCGCAGAAATTGGGGGCGGGGGCGAAAACGCGGTTGGCATGCCAACATAAACGATATCTTGCTCTTCCGTGACAGCCAAACCCTCTGGACCAAAGGTTTCATGGCCCACAGTCACAAAAACCATCGTACCCGCACTGCCGGTTTTTTCCGATATCTTCAGGATTTCAGACCTGCGCCGCATCGGTTGACCAATCCGCAAAGCGCTGTGAAACGTCAGCCGCCCGCCAGCCCACATGCGCCGTTCCAATGGCACCGGGGGTAAAAACCCACCCTTGGCCGGATGACCATCCGGGCCGAGGCCCGCCATGGGCGTATCAGGCGACCACCCCATCCAATGCCACAAATTGGGCAGAATGGACCCATCTTCAAGCGCGCAAGCACCCCAAGTATCGCCCAAAGTTGCCGCCAATTGCCGGGCTTGGCGGGCAGATACGGTATCTGTCACGTCTTCGGTACGGCCGATCCATGCGTCAAACGTTTCCGACATGATCAATCCCCGCAGGCAGCCGCTTTGAAATATTGTTGCGCATGGGTGTCGATTTTTTGGCAAAGGTCAAGCTGCAACGTTAACCTGCCTCCGTTTCGCGGATGATCTTATGGCAAGGGCGTTAAATGCGTGATACCCACTGCCGCCGCCCGCGCCAGATCAGGGTCAAGCGACATGGGAATGTATTCGCCGCGCCGCCACAATTCACCCAGATCATCGTAATAGCGCGATAAGGGATGGCCGGATTGGCCTGTTGCCGTAATGAAAACCGAACTGTCAGGATCGGCAAAATCATAGACGCCGCGGTAGCCGGCACCGTGCACATTAAAGAACGGATTGGGTTCCGTGCCTTTGGTCACACCGCGCATCAGGGTGCTGTCATCGCCGCTGGTTGATTGGCGCAGATTAACAAAATAGCGCAGAATTGGCACATTGCCCAACACCGGGTGATCATGTGTTGCTTGGTGCGCGTCGCCCCAGCGCCAGCTTTCAATGTTGTCGCCGTAGCGTTCTTTCAGCCGCAACAACGCCTCATCCAAGGCAATCCGCGCCAGTTCGGGGCAGGTTTCAATCGCTGCGGATTGAATGATATCGCACCAGACCCCAGCGCCATCCACGTCTCGGAACACGCGGTCTATCAGTTCGGGATCAATCTGCGTGAATTCGTCTGCCATCGGCCCCAGCTCATCGCGTATCATACGGTCTTGCAGGCTGCGCATCCATGCCATGTAGATCAACGGTTCTGGCAGATGCTCATTCATGTCGCCATTCCAGTCTGCCAAGATACCAAGCGCCTTTTGCCGAAACCTTTCTGGCGTGCCTTCCGGCGCAGCTTCGCCGGTAAACCACAGGTCAGCCCCAATCAGAGGCAACAGCGACCGGGCGGTAAAGCTTACGGTATCAAGCTGTGCTTCGATAAAACTTTCGCGCGTGTGCACCTCGCGGGTTTTCATCAGGGTCAACCAGCGTTGAATGCGCTGTGTGTCGCCCCATTGAAAGCTGACATGTTTGGGAAACGGCCGGTCAACCGTCTTGTTGTTGGTATTGCCCAGCAGGCCGGTAGGGGGCGCTATGACGCGAGGGTTGTCATCATAGGGCAGAATGCCGATCCAACGGTTTGCGCCGACCCAACCGGGGCCTGGCATGCGGCCTTGGCTGGTGCTGGCAGCATCGCGCATCGGCATTGCCCCCACGGTTTGCATGGCAACACCTTTTGCATCGGCCAGCATCAGATTTTGCGAGGGCGCTATGAACAATTTGCCTGCCTCAATCGCCTCATTCACAGAATCTGCCTGCATCAGATGGATCGACGCCGTCATTGAGGTGTCTTGCGGGTCAAGGGCCGTCCAGGACAGTGCTGCGACATGGCCCGCAGGGGTTATCGCCGCCAGATTGTAATGCGTGCCGGGCAGCACTGGCCCACTTTTCGACCAGCGCAGGGTGATGGTCACAGGATCGGCGTCCTTGACTGTGATGATCGACCGTCGGGTTTCAAACGGCACAAAGCCTTCGGGCGTTTCATATTCTTGCGGGTTGGCGGGGTTCAGTTTTTCGATAATCACGTCTTGATCGTCCAGAAAGCTGGAGGTGACGCCCCAGCCCAGCTTTGCTGATCGCCCAATTAAAATGGCGGGAATGCCGGGAATTGTGGCCCCTATAACCCCGCCCGAGGCCAGTTCCAACCGTGCCAGATACCAGACCGTCGGTGCAGTGAAATCAAGATGCGGGTCGTTTGCCAATAGCGATCCACCCGCCGCCGACCTGTCCGGTGCCGCAGCCCAGGCATTGGATGCACCAGCGGTTGCGCGGTCGGGGAAAGGCGAAAGCGGGTCTTGGGCATAGCGAACGGGGGCTGTTTCGGGCAGCAAACCGGGCATCAGGCTGGCGTAATCTGGCAGGGCAGTGATGCCAACCCCCGGAACATCAGGCAGGATGTCTTTCAACCTGTCGTCAGACAGGATCAGCGACATGCGTGCGCGAAGAACCTCAAATTCCAGATGCGCAGACATCTGTAGCGCCATAAGCTTTATGATCGCGATCGAATCGGCGGGTTGCCAAGCGGCAATTTCGTTTGAGAATAAAAAGAATTCGGGTGCCCCGCGCCCCATGGACCGTTCATTGATTTGACCAATCCATGCGTTCACGCCGCGCGAATACGCCTCTAGTGCCACTTTTGTCTGGGCGTCTTGGGCTGCAACAGAAGATTGCGCCAGTGTGTAAAGGTCATATCGGCGCAACAATTCATCTGTTTGCAGGGTGCGCTGGCCAAACACTTCTGACAGCCGCCCCTGTGCTGTGCGCCGCAGCATGGTCATTTGCCACAACCGGTCTTGCGCATGGGCAAAGCCAAGCGCGAAATACACGTCTTCATCCGATTTGCCAAAAATGTGCGGCACGTTGTTGTTATTGCGAATAATTTCAATGGGAGCCTTGATTCCGGTCAGGGCAAAATCAGTCGAATAATCCGGCAAAGACCGACCCAAAATGTAATAGGCCACCATAAGAGCCACTATCGACAGCGCCGCCATCAGGGTAAAAAGCCTAAGAAGCCAACGAAAGGCGATGATCATCATGTGGCCTGTTCTTGACGCCAAGGAATGAATGGTTTCCTAGTCGATCAAACCTGAAAGGGCAATCAAAAGGGGGCTGTTGATGGTACAGATCGCATTCTTGGGCTTGGGGGTGATGGGCTATCCTATGGCTGGGCATTTGATGGCCAAGGGGCATGGCGTTACCGTCTACAACCGTACGATTGCCAAAGCGGATGCCTGGATTTTGCAACATGGCGGGGCAAAAGCGCTGACCCCGGCGGACGCAGCAACCGGGGCCGATTTTGTTATGGCATGCGTTGGCAATGATGATGATTTGCGCAGTTTGTGCCAAGGCGCAGATGGCGCTTTTGCCGGCATGCTCCCCGGTGCGGTGTTTGTGGATCACACAACTGTTTCCGCGCAAGTCACACGCGAATTGTCGGCACTCGCCGCAACCAAAGGCATAGGTTTTGTTGACGCCCCTGTGTCCGGCGGTCAGGCAGGGGCTGAAAACGGTGCACTGTCGATCATGTGTGGTGGCGCTGAGGCCGACTATGCACGCGCCGAACCGGTGATGGCCGCTTATGCCCGTATCTGCCGCCGGTTGGGGGAAAGCGGTGCTGGCCAACTTGCCAAGATGATGAACCAGATCTGCATTGCGGGCCTGATGCAGGGCCTGTCAGAGGCGTTGGCCTTTGGCGAAAAGGCGGGTCTTGATGGCGCGGCGGTGGTTGAGGTTATTTCTCAAGGGGCGGCGGGCAGCTGGCAAATGGCCAACCGCCATAAAACCATGCTGGCAGATAAGTTTGATTTCGGATTTGCCGTTGATTGGATGCGCAAGGATTTGGGGATTTGCCTGAAAACCGCAGACGCGATTGGCGCAAGCCTGCCTGTTACAGCACTTGTCGATCAATTCTACAAAGACGTGCAGCTGATGGGCGGCGGCCGAAACGATACATCATCCCTGATCCGCCGCCTTAGAAAATAAGCAAAGCGCTGCGCCGCCAGCTTTTCATTTTGGACTAAATATCCTCGCCGAAGGCATCGCCGCCGATGAAACTGACCGGTTAAGGTATAATCCGGCTGTACTTTGTGCCGGATAGCGTCGCCCCGGCAATAAGGCCTTGCTGACCGAATACAAGTGCTACAACCGGGTCCAGTTCTGTAGTGTCTTTGCCGATGCTTGCGCCTTGTTCAGGTGTAGCATAGCGAATGTCAGCCCCGGCAGCCCAACCTTTGCCGCGGCGGAAATCAGCAAGTGCGGGTTCGGTCATAAAGAACAAGGCATGGGCGTATTGTTGTGCGCCGATCTGAAAGCCGAAGGTGGCTTTCGCGGTGGAATAGTAGTCGACCGTTGCGTTGTTTATGCGCAGCGCACCGCGCCCGAAGCCGCCGCCAATGCCAAAGCCAGCCTCGGTGACCAACGGGATATACAGCACACCGTAGGCCCGGCTCGCCAGATCACGGGTGCCGGGGTACTGGCTGAACAGGAAATTCTGTGTGGCATCAACGCGGGCGTCGATCTTTTGGCTGCCATCGCCGCCAATGCCATTGCCGCAGGCAGCTGTCAGCAACACGGCTGATCCGGCAGACCCTAGAAAAATTCGTCGTGAAATAGTGGTCATTCTGTGCGCCTCGCTGCTCGACTTTAACCCGAAGTTGCGGGTCACGGCCCATGTGGGTGGGGCTCTTGCGGCCCCGTGCGCTACATATAGCGGTTTTTGCGCCCTGTGTCATTGCCGATATGCGCCATTGGCAAACGATTGCGCAGGGCTACCGATTTCTTTGCAAAACGCGGGCAACTTCGGGCGCGAAATACGTCAGCACCCCGTCGCAGCCAGCGCGCCGAAAGGCCATCAGGCTTTCCATCATCACGCGTTCGCCGTCGATCCAGCCGCGTTCCGCTGCCGCCTTGATCATCGCATATTCGCCCGACACCTGATAGGCGTAAGTCGGCGCGCCGAACGCGTCTTTCACCCGGCGGCAGATATCCAAGTAAGGCATGCCAGGCTTGATCATCACCATATCCGCGCCTTCTTCCAGATCGCGCGCAACCAACCGCAGCGCTTCGTCGGAATTGGCGGGGTTCATCTGATAGGTTTTCTTATCCCCCTTCAGGGCACCAGACGCCCCGACAGCATCCCTGAATGGCCCATAAAATGCTGATGCATATTTTGCCGCGTAAGACAAAATCGCCACATCCTTGTGGCCTGCTGCTTCCAGTGCCTGCCGCATCGCCCCAATACGGCCGTCCATCATGTCGGATGGTCCAAGAATATCGGCCCCCGCCTCGGCTTGCACCAAAGCCATGCGCACCAATGCCTCCACCGACTCGTCGTTTAAGATGATGCCGTCCCTGACCAACCCGTCATGCCCATTGGCGTTATACGGATCCAGCGCCACATCGGTCATCACGGCAATATCTGGCACCGCGGCTTTTATCGCCCGGATCGCTTTATTTGCAAGATTGTTCGGGTTCCATGCCTCTTCGCAACCTGCCGTTTTCAACGCAGGGTCGGTGTAGGGAAACAAACACAGTGCGGGGATGCCCAGATTTGCCGCCTGTTCGGCCGCCTGTACCACAAGGTCAATCGACAATCTGTTGACGCCCGGCATAGACGCAATTGGGTCTCTGACCCCGGACCCGTCTCGTACAAACACGGGCCAGATCAGATCATTCACCGAAAGCGAGGTTTCTTCCGCCAAAGCACGCAAAGCTGGTGTTCTGCGCAATCTGCGAAAACGAGAGGCGGGGCTGGGGGCGGCAAACGGATGCATGGCGTACCTTGGCAATTATGAATTTTGGGGCACTTGCGAAATATACATCTGCCTGCCATGGAAAGGCGCGCATCTCAAGGGTAGGAATGCGCCATGCGCCGCGATATCAAATTGTGGCGACAATAAAGGGGTCCGCGTGGTGGATTGGTATCGGACTGTTTTTGAACTTATCGATATGCGCTCTTTCTCCAACTTGTGGTTTTGGATATCGGTGGCTGTGCTTTGGTCCTCGACCAGCCATTGGGTTTTGGGTGTTCCCTATGACAGCATTCAGCGTGCAAAACGCCATGGTGGCACGCATTTGGACGATCTTGAAACGCTGGCGCGGATCAATGTGAACCGGCTTTTGTATATTGCCGATACCGCAGGCCTTTGGCTGGTTGGATTGACGGCAGCTTTTGTGTCTGGCTTGATCGTGCTTGGTTTTGTTTATCGAATGGAGTTTGCCCAAGCTTTGGCCTGTCTGTTGGTGCCGATGTGTCTGGTAGGTGCGCTGACGATTCGCACGGCAAGGCGCATCGCTGCGGGCGAAAATACCGGACAAGCTTTATTTCGCAGATTATCACGCCACCGGATGACGACGCAGGGCATCGGCATGGTTGCCATTTTCATAACCTCGATGTGGGGTATGTGGCAGAATTTGCATATTGGCGTCATAAACCATTGAAACCCGCGCTGTTCGGTTCAATTCAGGTGTTTTGGTAAGGTCTTATGCAAGCTGCGACAAAAATAACCCTTGGCGGTGCCCCGGAAGGGTTTGACGCAAGCCTGCTGGCGCGCGAATTGCAACGCGGCGTGCCAGTTATTCATATCGCCCGCGATGATAAGCGGCTGGAGGCGATGCGGGTAGCCATTGCAGCCCTTGCGCCGGGTTTGACCGTGTTGGATTTGCCGGCATGGGATTGCCTGCCTTATGACCGCGTATCGCCCAACCCCGATATATCTGCCCGCCGGATGGCCACACTCGCCGCTTTGGCAGAAGGGATTGATGGGCCGTTTGTGCTGTTGAGCACGCTGAATGCTGCGACTCAGCGTATTGCCGCGCGCGATGTGCTGCGGGCATCGTCGTTTCGGGCAGATGTTGGCTCCCGCGTGAATGAACAGGCGCTGAAGGGCTTTTTGTCGCGGATGGGGTTTTCGCCCACATCGACAGTCACCGAACCCGGCGATTATGCCATTCG
>JACMNW010000073.1 GCA_014378345.1 Pseudorhodobacter sp.
CGCCGATCACCAAATCGGCAATATCGCGCCGGGGATGGAGGCGGATCTGGTGGTGATCAACATGGCCTCTACCCCCGCAATCGAACAGGCCACGCGGCGGACAGTTGATATTTGGCAGGCGCTTTTCCCTACGATCATGATGGGCGATGATCGCGCGGTGAAGGCGGTTTGGGTTGGCGGCAAGGTGGTTCCAGCAACCTATTCTGCCCCTTGGACGCGTCGCAGGCGTTTATGAATAACGCCCGCACAAACAATCACCAAAAAATGCCGGGCAGAGTAGGGGCCCGCCCGGCACGCACGATGTCCTAAATTAAAAGCACCCTTATTTCGCTGCCATCAGTTGGCCGCGAATTTCGCCGTCCGGATACTTTTCCGTGTGGACGTTATAATAGTATTTTCCAGCCTGCAGTTCTGCGATCTGCTCATCTGTGATCGGCGCGCTGCCAGCCATTGTCGCCAAAGTATCAATGACCGGGCCTGCAGACGCGGTTGCATCAGCGGGACCGTGGATATGCGATGCAGTGGGCTCGCCGCTCAGCCCTTCGGTTGTTACAACCCAAGCCACTGTCTTTGCGTCGGTATCGACCTTCAGTTCAACTGTACCCGTGGCAGATGTTTCTACCGGCGGCACCTGCGCGGCGCCTGTCAGGTCTGTCGTAAAGGTCATCATTTCTGCTTGTGCGGCTGTACCCACGAACAAAAACATGGCGGTGACTGCGGATGCCGCAACTGCCGGAATTTTGAAATTTATCATGGTTTTGGTTCCTTTTGATGGGCGCAATTGCCCGGGGTGATCGTCTGGTTTGCATTTGGGCCGAAAAGTTCCGCCCCACAATGCAGGTGACCTTGAGAAATTGATTAACGCAGCACGTTAGGCAAGGTTCCATCACGGATTTGTCAGGTACCGACAAAGTTTGAATTGCCAAATCAGACGCTGCCGCCCGTTTAGAAGTGCATCAAACCTTAATCCGCCAATTCCCACCCATCGGGGTAAAAATCATGCTTCAGCGCAATTCCTGTGGCGGTGCGTTCATGTTGCCAAATTTCTTCCGGCGTAATAGCAATCGGGCCGAAACTGGCGATCAGGGTTTCCTTATCTCCCATCCGCTTGGTGCTAAACCCCTCAGCTTGCAGCGCCTTTTCCAACGACGCCCAATTTGCATCCAGTTCTTCGATGAAGAAAATGAAATCCACCACCCCAGTTTTCGGCAACTTCACGCCCTGCCCGATATCTTTGAAACTGGCATAGGTTTCACGCCGCTGGGTTTCATAGTTATGTGACATGGATTTTACCTTCGTTAAAGTTACCCTCCAAATATCACCCCATTAAAGCCCGCGCCAGACGGTTTTGGCGCTCTGTCACCAAGGGCAGATCAATCGTCTTCATTGCGCCGCCACGCACCACCTGCCGCCCGTCCACTATCAAATCGCGCACGCGGCTCGGCCCTGCAAGCAGCAGTGCCACCCGGTCCCAAGATCCCGCTGCCTCGACCCCCGACATATCCCACACCGCAATATCGGCGCGCTTGCCGACCTCTAGCCTACCACAATCATGCCGCCCCAGAACCTGTGCGCCGCCCAGCGTGGCAATCTCCAACGCTTCCCGCGCCGACATGGCATCTGCGCCGTTCAAGACCCGCTGCAACAGCATCACTTGCCGCGCCTCGGATACAAGATTTCCCGCGTCATTGCTGGCAGATCCATCCACCCCTAACCCCACTTTCACGCCCCGATCCCGCATCGCGCGAACAGGCGCAATCCCCGACCCAAGGCGACAATTCGAACATGGGCAGTGCGAAACACTGGTCCCGGTTCGGGCAAACAGGTCTATTTCCGAACAATCCAACTTCACGCAATGCGCATGCCAAACATCGTCGCCCACCCAGCCAAGACTTTCCGCGTACTCGCCAGGGCGGCAGCCAAAATGATGTAGCGAATAGGCAATATCTTCGTCACTTTCTGCCAAATGGGTGTGCAGCATCACGCCTTTGTCGCGCGCGAGCAACGCGGCCTCCCGCATCAAATCGCGGCTGACCGAAAACGGCGAACAAGGTGCCAGACCCACCCGAACCATCGCGCCCTCGCCTGCATCATGGAACGCATCCACCACGCGAATGCTATCTTCCAAAATCGTCGCTTCACGCTCCACCAAACTATCCGGCGGCAACCCACCCGCACTTTCCCCAATGCTCATCGCCCCGCGCGTGGGATGAAACCGCAACCCTACCTCCTGTGCCGCCGCAATCGTATCATCCAGCCTTGCCCCGTTGGGATAAAGATACAGGTGATCCGACGTCATGGTGCAGCCAGACAGTGCCAGTTCCGCCAAGCCTACCTGCGCGGATACAAACATTTCTTCCGGCCCAAAGCGCGCTCAGATCGGATACAGCGTCTTAAGCCAACCAAACAGCAACGCATCCTGCCCGCCCGGTACCGCGCGCGTCAGGGTCTGGTACAAATGATGATGCGTGTTTACGAACCCCGGCGTCACCACGCAGCCGCGCGCCTCAATTACATCCCCCCCGATGGTCTGCAGCCCCGGCCCCACCGCCGCGATCACGCCGCCCCGGATCAGCACATCACAGCCAGCACGCTCGGCACGGCCAGCATCCATGGTCACCACGACATCGGCATTTCGGATCAAAATTTCGGACATAGGTTCCCTTTTTTCCACCCCCTTCGGTGGTTGGGAACTCTTGCCGTAACAGAAGGGGGGCTGAAGGACTTACGACAAGATCAAGGTACTGCATCCCAATACGGGCTGGCAATCCCCGGCTTCTTTTTCGCAAAAATACTCATCTGTGGGTCCGCCAAAACTGCGGCGCAGGTTGGGCACCCAGAATTTTTCCTTAAAAATTTTCCTTGCTATCCGTTCAACAGCGCCAAAGCCTCTGCATGAATACTGGTATTGGCGGCGGCCAATACCCGCCCGCCTTGGTGGACTGGCCGCCCCTGCCAATCGGTCACAATTCCGCCAGCCGCCTCAATCACCGCAATCGGCGCTTGCACGTCATAGGGTTGCAAGCCTGCCTCGATCACCAGATCAATCTGCCCCGCAGCAATCAATGCGTAAGCGTAGCAGTCCATGCCGTAACGGACCAGCCGCACCTTTGGGGCGACCCGGCGGAACGCAGCCCCTTCATCAGATGTGCCTACTTCTGGAAATGTCGTGAACAAAATCCCTTCAGCCAAGGGTCGCGCGGGCCTACAGCGCAGAAGCTTGATACCCATCGGTCCCACCACCTGCGCGCGGCCAAAGCCACCTTCAAACCGCTCGCCTATATAGGGTTGGTCAATGATCCCGTAAATCGGGCCAGACCCGTCTGCCACCGATATCAACACACCCCATGTCGGCGTACCCGATAGATAGCCGCGCGTGCCATCAATCGGGTCCAATACCCATGTCAGGCCCGAAGTACCCGATTTGGGGCCAAATTCTTCGCCCAAAATGGCATCATCCGGCCTTCGCCGCGCCAGGATTTCGCGCATCCGGGTTTCAGACAGGCGGTCAGCCACAGTGACCGGGTCAAACCGCAGCACTTCCTTGTTATCCGCGGTCAAGCCATCACTGCGAAAATGCAAAAGAGTGGCAATGCGCGCCGCATCCGCCAATTCGGCTGCGGTTGACACAAGGTCAGCCTTGTCTGTATCGGTCAAATTCACCACGTGTTGCCCCCAAAACCACCTAGCACCCTGCCGCGCTAATATCGCGACGGGGGCAGGTCAAGGGGCAGTTTCAGGCGGCGTCGCTTAGCACGCGTGCAAGATCAAACAGGCGGCGGCGCTGCGCTTCTGGAATGGCATAGTAAGACCGCACCAATTCAAGCGCTTCACGGTCGGCCATGATGTCATTTTCGCCCGCATTCTGGGCTTCGCGCGCATCATCCAAGCCTTCAAAGAAGAACCCAATCGTCACACCCAGCGATTCTGCAATATCCCACAGCCGGGACGCGCTTACACGGTTCATCCCAGTTTCATACTTTTGAATTTGTTGAAATTTAATACCTACTTTGTCAGCCAATTGCTGTTGGGTCATACCAACCATCCAACGACGGTGCCGGATACGTTTGCCGACATGAGCGTCTACTGGGTGCTTCATCAAAAAATCTCCATTACAACTGTTACTTCCACATCAATATACAAGCAATTTTCGTGCCAAAACTCGCCTCATGCGTGTTTTTTGTCGAAAATACTCTGCACCCCCTAAAACCTGTCTTTTTAGATATGTCCAATTATACAGATGACGAACAAAAAGTCACGCGGCAGCGCATTTCATCCCTAACGCGCTTCGAAAATCTGACACTCGCCTTAAGCGGTATTTCTATTTTGCAATGCATTTTAGATTTTATTTAGTATTTTTTGCATTTTGCAATGCTTCTTGCGCCAAACCAAAGAACAGCATTCAGTGTAGGCCACCTACGGCCTTAAAAAGGGTATCTGAACATGCGCGCTTGGACTATTGAACAAATCGGCATCAAAGCGGTTCAAAAGGATATTTCGCCGCCCCAACCGCTGCCTGGACAAGCGCGTATCCGAATCGCCGCCTGTGGTTTGAATTTTGCGGATCTGCTGATGCAGGACGGCACCTATCAAGAACGCCCACCTCTTCCCTTCATACCGGGCATGGAAATCGCCGGAACGATCGATGCGCTTGGCCCGGATACGCAAGGCCCTGCCTTAGGCACACGGGTGGCAGTCGTTGCGGGCTTTGGCGGCTTGGCCCAATCAGGTTGTTTTGCACTATCTCGGATAATAGAACTGCCTGACACTATGTCGTTCACTGACGCCGCTGCGTTTCAGATTGCCTACGGCACCAGCCATCTGGCCTTGGATCACCGCGCGCGTCTGAAACCGGGGGAAACACTGCTGGTGTTTGGGGCTGCGGGCGGTGTCGGCTTGACCGCAGTTGAACTGGGCAAAAAGATGGGCGCAAGGGTGATTGCCTGCGCACGGGGCGCGGACAAGCTGGCAGTGGCACAGGCCGCTGGTGCGGATATTTTGATTGACAGTGAAAGCCCTACGCTGAAAGACCAACTTAAGGCGCTGGGCGGTGTGGATGTAGTCTATGATCCGGTCGGCGGTGCGGGCTTTGATGTGGCCCTGCGTGCAACAAAGCCTGAAGGCCGCTTGCTGACCATCGGTTTTGCATCGGGTCAGGTGCCGCAAATACCCGCCAATTTGCTGCTGGTGAAAAACCTTACAGTCATCGGCCTTTATTTTGGCGGCTATCTTGGTTTTGCCCCCGCCCGTCTTGCAGAATCCCTTGCCACGTTATTTGCGTGGTATGCCGACGGCGGCCTGAAACCCCATATCAGCCACATTCTGCCGTTTGACCAGTTGCACGAAGGCATGGACCTTTTGCGCAGCCGCAGGGCCACGGGCAAGGTGGTGATCAGGGTCGACTAATCTTGCATCGCAAGTTCGGGTGGAAAAACCGCCCTGTCAGCCCG
>JACMNW010000074.1 GCA_014378345.1 Pseudorhodobacter sp.
CTGGCCCTGCGCTTCGTGCCAGAACGTGAGGCAGAGTTTGGCACCACTTGCCGTGCCTGTGGCGCTGGCGTATTGCAAATTGTGCGGGTCGGGGATTGTGTATGAAACCAAAGTGGCCGGGCGGGCAAAACCTTTTGTCTTTGAATCTTCCGGGTTTCTCTGCCGGTCCAACAGGCTGATGTTTGTTCGCGCCACGCTTAGCCTTTGGAACCAGTTTGCCCGCGCCTATGAACGGGGGTGATCTGACATTCGCAATGAAATCGGGCAGATTGGTCAGCGATGATGGCGCCGTGTGGCACATTGGCGAAGAGGCATTGCAGGCCGCCGATGGCCGCAATTTGGCGCGCGTGGCGGGAAGTGTGGCCTATTGGTTTGCCTGGGATGGCTATCTTGGCGAGGGGGCCGATCTTTACGGCGAATAGTCTGGCAGCGGGCAACTGCAGATTTGGGTTTATTGCGGGCAGGGCATGGCTTAAGGCTTGGCTCCAAGCAAAGGAACCAAGTGCCATGAGCCTGAACACCTTCGGTCATCTGTTTCGCGTCACCACATGGGGTGAAAGCCACGGCATTGCCATTGGGGCCACAGTGGATGGCTGCCCCCCCGGCATTGCTTTGACTGAGGCTGATATTCAGCCGTGGCTTGATCGTCGCAAACCGGGGCAAAACAAGTTCACGACACAGCGCAAAGAGGCGGATTTGGTGCGCATTTTGTCTGGCACTTACGGCGGGCGCACCACGGGCACGCCGATCCAGCTGATGATTGAAAACACGGATCAGCGGTCAAAGGACTATTCTGACATCGCGCAGGCGTTTCGCCCCGGCCACGCTGATATCAGCTACCTTCAGAAATACGGCCTGCGCGACCCGCGCGGTGGCGGGCGGTCATCGGCGCGTGGAACTGCATCGCGTGGGGCGGCGGGGGCGGTTGCGCGGGCCGTCTTGGCGTCGTTGGCACCTGAGGTGCAGATCAGCGCCTATATGGTGCAGATGGGGTCACAGCATATTGACCGCGCGCGGTTTGACGCCACCCAGATTGATGCCAACCCGTTCTGGTGCCCCGATGCGATGGCAGCCGAACAATGGGCCGCGTATCTGGATGATCTGCGACTGGCGCATAATTCTGTGGGTGCGGTGATCGAGGTTGTAGCGTCAGGCGTGCCCCCCGGTCTTGGTGCGCCGATTTACGGCAAGCTGGACGCCGATCTTGCCGCCGCGATGATGTCTATCAACGCGGTCAAAGGCGTGGAGATTGGCGATGGTATGGCCGCAGCGGCCCTGACGGGCGTAGAAAACGCCGATGAAATTCGCATGGGGGCCAAGGGACCAGAGTTTCTGTCAAACCACGCGGGCGGTATCCTGGGCGGCATATCTTCGGGCCAGGATGTGGTGGTGCGATTTGCGGTGAAACCGACCTCGTCCATTCTGACAGCACGGCGCACCGTCACCCAAAAAGGCGAAGAAACCGTTCTGGTCACCAAAGGCCGCCACGACCCTTGCGTAGGTATCCGCGCGGTGCCGGTGGGCGAGGCGATGATGGCTTGCGTGATCTTGGATCATCTGTTGCTGGACCGTGGCCAGACGGGTGGTTTGCGCGGGCGGATCGGCTAAGGTCAAATTTTTCAGAAAAAATTTACTAAGAATTTTCTGAAAATTCTTACGCCACGGGCACCTTGCGCCGCACCAGTTCCTGCTGAAGCCCGGCTTTGCCTTGCGCCATGGCCCAGTGATGGTTCCACACGAACACTGGGGCCAGAAGCGGGGACAGCGCCCGCAAAATTGGCATATCCGTCGTGACAGGCCAATCATCGCGCGCGTCAACCAAGCTACCGTTTTGCTTTAACATCCATTCGCTCCAGCCGGTTAATTCCCCCGATGCGGCAATCAACCACCGTGTAGGCGCATCGCTTTCGATCAAGGTCGCAACCCAGTTCAATTCGTAGGGCAATCGCCTTTTTGAATGAACGGCCACCTGCCTGCCTATGCCGTCGGCATCGTCCGGCGAAGTGATTTTGGTGCCCCAACAGGCCCCGCCCCATTCATCCGGCAGGCGCAACGCTTCCATCAGAATAGTGGCTACTTGTCACATCCCGGAAGGTGGTATGGCTGTTTTCTGAACAACTCCGGCTTAAGTTTGTGCCAGTCCTTCATTGCCTGCAAGGGTATCTTCGTGCCCAATGCTGATTGCGGAAGCTGTTGATTGTAGAGCAGCACACAGCGCTGCAGCGTGGCTTCCAGTTCCTCGCCGGAATGGAAGCGTTGGGTCTAAGCCAACCGTCGCTTGCCCGCACATTCCGGGGGGTAA
>JACMNW010000075.1 GCA_014378345.1 Pseudorhodobacter sp.
CGATGTCGATGTCTGACCGCATCGTCGTGATGAATGGCGGCATTGCCGAACAGGTCGGCGCACCGTTTGATATTTATAACCGGCCAAAGACGAAATTTGTGGCAAATTTCGTGGGCACGCTGAACACGTTCGAGACGCGGGTGGAACATGCATCAAACGGCGTGGTCAGCATTGCAGGCGTGCCGATGACATTGCCGGAGGGCAACCTGACCCTGCGCGACGGCGCGTCCCTGTCGATTGCGCTGCGGCCCGAGGCGTTGCAGTTGGGGCGGGTTGAGGGGCGCGAAGTGGTGCTGCCTGCAACGGTGGAAGAGGTGCATTTTCTGGGATCGGTGATCCGTCTGCGCGCCAATATTGCGGGAACGCGGGTGTCACTTGACACGTTTAACCGCGCAGATACACCGCCCCCCGCGATTGGGGCGGCGGTGGAAATTAGCCTGTCAGGCCGCGATGCGATTGTGTTGCAGGGGTAGGATTTGGCGCGATGGGCGAACCTGCGCGCGGCGCAGAACCGCCCATCCTACGATTTCACGGCTTGGTTTTGCGGATCATACAGCGGAGTTAGGTGCAACTTTGCGGGAACCCGCTCTGAGGCCACTTCCAATTCATACGTGCCCGATGACATGAAGTCTTCGGTGACACCGTGCTTGTGGCGGATGTAGCCATAGCCGATGGGTAGATCAACCGAATGGCCGTAGCCACCTGAGGAAAGCCAGCCCACGCGTTCGCCATTGCGGTAGATGGTTTCGCGACCCAGCAGGATGACAGAGGGATCAGCGATCGAAAACCCCGCCATCCGTTTTCTGACGCCACTCGCCAGCTGCGCGGCGATTGCATCGCGGCCCAAGAACGGAATACCGGATTTCATTTTGCAGGCCCAGGCAAGGCCGGCCTCAACCGGGGTATGGTCGGGGCCGATATCGGACCCCCAGGCGCGGTAGCCTTTTTCCAGGCGCAGGGTTTCGATGGCGCGGTAGCCTGCATTGGCAAGACCGTGGTCAGCGCCCGCCGCCATGAGGGCTTGGTAGACCGTTACCGCCACATCGATGGGCATGTGCAACTCCCAACCAAGTTCACCGACATAGGTGACACGCAGGGCCAGAACCGGGCAGCCCGCAACGGAAATCTGCCGCGCGGTGCCGAAGGGAAAACCTGCATTGGTCAGATCATCCGCACAGATTTGCTGCAGGATTTTGCGAGCGTCAGGGCCCATGAGGGACAGGACTGTTGAGGCTGCAGTGACATCGGTCAGATGACAATTTGCGCCAATGGGAATGTTGCGGGAAATCCAGTTGAAATCATGGGTGGCAAAGCCGGTTCCGGTAACGATGTAGTATTCGTCGGGGGCAGAGCGCACCACGGTCAAATCAGCCTCGATCCCGCCGCGTGCGTTCAGCAATTGGGTGTAGGTAAGCGATCCGACGGCGCGGTCGATGTTGCCAGCGGCGATCCATGACAAGGCTTTCCCGGCGTCAGGGCCTTTTAGGGTGAATTTGGCAAAGGAGGTTTGGTCGATCAGCACGGCGGATGCGCGGCAGGCCAGATGTTCGCGGCGCACGGCATTCCACCAGCCGGGGCGTTGGTAGGAGTATTGGTCTTTTGGTTGCTCACCTGCGGCAAGATCGGCAAACCAATTTGGCCGTTCCCACCCCAGTTTTTCACCAAAACAGGCGCCAGCGGCGGCCAGGTGGGCGTAAAGCGGGGATTTGAGGGTTGGCCTTGCCGATTGCATTTCTTCGGACGGCCAGGCGATGGTGTAGTGTTTGCCATACGCCTCCAGCGTGCGGGCACGAACCCAATCGATGGATTTGTGCGATCCGCCGAAGCGACGGATATCGACGGGCCACAGGTCATAGGGCGCGTCGCCCTTTGCCACCCATTCGGCCAGCGCCATGCCAGCGCCACCACCCGCTGCGATGCCATAAGCGTTGAACCCGGCACCTACGAAGATGCCGGGTTGTTCCGGGGCCTCACCCAGAATGAAATTACCATCGGGGGTAAAGCTTTCGGGGCCGTTGATCAGTTGCTTGACGCCTGCGGTTTCCAAGGCGGGCACGCGGGCAATCGCGTTTTCCATGAACTGGCCGTAATGATCATAATCGGATGTCAGCAATTCGAAATGAAAGCCTTCGGGAATGCCGTTTTGCGCCCATGGCTTTGGGTTCGACTCATAACCGCCCCAGACCAAGCCGCCGACTTCTTCCTTCCAATAGGTCAGACGGTCCGGATCGCGCAGGGTGGGCAGGGTGGAGGTGACGCCTTCGATGCGCTCGGTGACCATATACTGATGCTCAACCGAGATCAGGGGTACGTTAACGCCGACAGTGGCGGCCAGGGTGCGCGTCCATTGCCCGCAGCACAGCACGACCTTTTCACATTCGATGGTACCGCCCGGTGTTTCTACGCCTTTGATACGGCCGTCTTCGATGATGATGCGCGTCACTGGCGTATCTTCAAAGATTTTAACGCCCGACAAGCGCGCGCCACGGGCAAGCGATTGCGTGATATCAGACGGGTTTGCTTGCCCATCGGTGGGAAGGTAAGCGGCACCAACGAGATCGTCGATTGTCATAAGGGGCCATAAATCCTGCGCTTCTTTTGGGGTCAGCAAGTGCATTTCCAACCCGAAGGAATGCGCGGTGGTGGCTTGGCGTTTCACCTCGGTCCAGCGTTCTTGGTTGCAGGCAAGACGCAGGCCGCCGTTCATCTTCCAGCCAGTTTGCAACCCTGTTTCCGCCTCCAGCCGTTTGTAAAGATCAACAGAATATCCCAGCAATTGCGTGATGTTAGCCGACGTTCTTAACTGCCCGACTAAGCCTGCCGCATGAAAGGTAGTGCCTGAGGTCAGCTTTTTGCGTTCCAGCAAAACAGTATCGGTCCAGCCCAATTTGCCCAAATGATAGGCGGTGGAGCAGCCAATGATGCCGCCCCCAATGATAACAGCGCGGGCAGTGTTGGGCAGGTCGGTCATTCCAGTTCCTTAAAGCGACTTGAAGGTGTGGTAGGCGGTGGCGAAGGTCGCCAGATTGGCGGCGCTATAGGCGGCATAGTTGAAGGGCAGCGTGGAATGCACTTCGGATACCATGCTCCACAATGTTTCACGCAAGGCAGCCGCGGCCTTCATCGCAAGGTAGCTGCGCCACTGCATTGGCGTCGTGGCGCGGCCAAAATAGCGTTCCAACATGCGGGTTTCTTGGGGTTCGGACAGCGCATTGTTGGCGGCCAGCCCACCCAGATCAAACAGGGGAGAGTTGAACCCGGCGTAATCCCAGTCGATCAGCCAAAGGCGTTTGCCGTCATCCAAGAAATTCGCAGGCAGCAAATCGTTGTGGCCAAAGACTAGGTCAATCGGGCCGATGGCGGTTTCAAGAATTGCCGATTGGTCCAATAAATCTGCCAGTTTTGGCACATGCAAGCTGTTGGCCGCGCGCAGTGTGGCAGCATAGTCCCGGACCACATGGAACACCCAGAACATCAGCGCGGGCCCGCGCAAATGGGTGGGAATGTCACGGTGTGCGCGGGCAAGCAGGGCAACGGCCTGATCCAGCAGCGCATCATCGGCAAAGTCGGCAGCAGCCAGCGTGCGCCCCTCGATGAATTCAATCACCAGCAGGCCGTCTTGATGATGAAGCACAGCAGGCGATACACCTGCCGCATGGGCGGCTTTGCTGGCAGCAAGTTCGTTAAACCGCATGATCTGGTGCACCGCAATATCGTCACCCATGCGAACCACCACTTTGCATGTGCCATCCTGAACCAGAAAATTCCGATTGGTGATGCCACCATCAAGCGGTGAGATATCGACCGCGCCTTGCCA
>JACMNW010000002.1 GCA_014378345.1 Pseudorhodobacter sp.
CATCGTGCTTGGCCGTGCCCCTGCCGGGCCGTCGTTGGGCTGGGGGGCCTTGCTCACACTGGGGTCGGTTGTGGCCTTCACCTGGGGGTCGCGCGCCTCTGTCAAATCCTTTCCCGACCTCAGCCCTTTAGGCCAGGCCGCGCTAACAGTTGCAGGGGCTGGCCTCACGATGACGGCAGCCTCAATACTCTACAGCCTTGTAGGTGGCCCCGCCGTCGTTTGGAGCGCGATCGGCCTGCCAGAAGTGGGCGCAATGGCACTGGCATCCATCGGGGCCATCGCCCTTAGCCAGACCCTGTGGATCGTGTCGGTCGGGCAACTGGGCATCGGCATCTCATCCCTGCATACCAACGCCACACCGTTTTATGTGATGCTGATCGCGTTTGCGCTGGGGGCAGCATGGAACTGGCCGCAGGCCATCGGGGCGGTTGTGGTGGCGCTTGGCGTGCTGATCGCACAAGGCATGTTTTCCTCAAGCCGGACCTGACGCGCATGCAAACCCTGCACCAATCCCCCACCGATGCCGCCTTCGTGCAAAACCCCTATCTGTTCTACGACCGTGCCCGCAGCCTTGGCCCGTTCTTCCATTGGGCCGACTATAGCATGGCTTGCACGCCATCCGCCGCCGCCGCCAATGCCATTTTCCGCGACCGCCGCTTTGGCCGCGAAGCGCCTGCGGAGTTAGCCCCCATCATCCCCGGCCGCCTCAAACCCTTCTATGCGGTTGAGGCGCACTCGATGTTGGAGTTGGAACCACCCCGTCACACCCGCCTGCGCGGCTTGGTGCTGCGCGCCTTCACCTCGCGCCGGATTGCCGCCCTTGGCCCGGAAATCGAAACCCTGACCCATCAGTTGATCGACGCTCTGCCCCAAGGTCCGTTTGATCTGCTGAAACATTTCGGCCAAAAGCTGCCCGTCACCATCATCGCCCGTCTGCTGGGGGTGCCTGAGTCCATGTCCGATGACCTGCTGAAATGGTCAAACGCCATGGTCGGCATGTATATGGCGAACCGCACGCCAGAGGCCGAACTTCGGGCCGTGGCTGCCACGCAAAGCTTCGTGGCCTTCCTGCGCGACTACATTGATCAACGCCGCACAGACCCCCGCGATGACCTGATCACCTCGCTTATCGCAGCCGAGGAAGCCGGCGAGAAACTGACTGCGGACGAGCTGATTTCAACGTGCATCCTGCTACTGAACGCAGGGCACGAGGCGACAGTGCATACCATCGGCAACGGCGTCAAAACCCTGCTGGAAAGCCAGACCCCACTCAGCGCCCTCGCCCCTGACGCGATCGAAGCCACCACCGAAGAAATTCTGCGCTTTGATCCCGCGCTGCATATGTTCACCCGCTGGGCCTACGCGGATGCCGAAATTATGGGCCATACTTTCCACCGGGGTGACCGCGTGGCCCTGCTGCTTGGGGCCGCGAACCGCGATCCGGCCAACTGGGAAAACCCTGATAAGTTCATTCCAACCCGCATCGCAAAACCCAATGTGACGTTTGGCGCAGGCTTGCATTTCTGCGTCGGTGCACCACTTGCCCGACTAGAGCTGCAAATCGCCCTGCCGATCCTGTTCAACCGTTTGCCCGGACTGCATATCGCGGCGCCGCCGGCTTACAGCGATGTCTACCACTTCCACGGGCTGACCAAACTGATGCTCGACCGCTTCTGAATTTCATTTTGGCCTAAATATCCTCGGGGGGAACGGCCAAAGGCCGTTGGGGGCCGACAGCCCCCCAAAAATTTTCCTGCTAAAATTTTTCTCTGGTCCCAGCTCAAACCGGCAACACTGTCGTCGATTTAATCTCTTCCATGCTCAGCAATGCTGTCACATTGAAAATCCGCACCTCTGATATCAGCGCCTGATAAAACGTATCATAGGCCCGCGCGTTCTTCACACGCACTTTCAGGATGTAATCAATATCTCCCGCCAAACGGTGTGCTTCCATCACCTCAGGCCGCGCCTGCAGTGAGGTCAAAAATTTGCGCTGCCACTCCGCCTCATGCTCGGACGTGCGGATCAGCACGAAGAAACACGCCTCCAGTCCCAGCGCCTCCGGGTCCAGAATCGCGGTCTGCCGCAAGATCACGCCTGCCTCGCGCATCCGCTTGATGCGGTTCCAGACGGGTGTTTTGGAAGACCCCACCTTGCGGGCAATTTCATCCAAAGACTGGCTGGCATCGTTTTGCAACTCGGCAAGGATTTTCCTGTCCATCTCATCCAGCCGGACCGCCATTCCCATTCTCCACCAATTCAAGGAACCATGTTCCATTCTACTTCAGTATCAGAACAAACTTCCTTTTCTGCAAGGATCACTGGTCAAAAACCGGGAAAATATCCTATATTGGGGTAAGATTCTTGTCATCTAACCCATACGCGATCCAGGAGTTCCACCATGAAAGGTCGCTTTTCCCCAAAAGTCGTTACCGCCAATGACCTGCGCTTGGGTGATGTGGTGTATCTGACCGAAGATGATCACTGGACCCGCCTGCATTCTGAGGCGGAATTGATCGAAGATGAAGCCCACGCCCAAATGCGCCTGCTACATGGGGCTGCCCAACGTCTGATTGTTGTTGGGGCCTATCTCGCCGATGCCAAGGCTGGTCCAAACGGGCCAGAACCCACCCATTTCCGCGAAGATTTCCGCACCCGTGGCCCGTCCAACTATGCCCATGGCAAACAAGTCGATCTAAAAGGCGCAAGCGATGTATAACTATTCCGACTTTGATGAGTCCTTCGTGCGCAGTCGTGTGGCACAATTCACCGCACAGGTGGATCGCCGCCTTGACGGCTCGCTGACCGAGGATGAATTTCGCCCGCTGCGCCTAATGAACGGCCTTTATCTGCAACTGCACGCCTATATGCTGCGGGTGGCGATCCCCTATGGCACGCTGGCCCCGCGCCAGATGCGGCAATTGGCGATGATCGCCGATACCTATGACAAGGGCTATGGCCACTTCACCACCCGCCAGAACATCCAATACAACTGGCCCGTGCTGCAAGACGTGCCTGCGATTTTGTCGGCGCTGGCTGATGTGGAAATGCACGCCATCCAGACCTCCGGCAACTGCGTGAGGAACGTCACGGCAGACCATTTTGCCGGTGCTGCGGCGGATGAGATTGAAGACCCCCGCCCCACGGCCGAACTGCTGCGCCAATGGTCCACCGATCATCCGGAATTCCAGTTCCTGCCGCGCAAATTCAAGATCGCCATCACGGGCAGCCCGAATGACCGCGCCGTGACCAAAGCCCATGATATCGGCCTGCGTATGGTCCGCAATGCGGCGGGCGAGCCCGGCTATGAAGTGATGGTCGGCGGCGGTCTTGGCCGCACGCCCATGATCGGTGTTACCGTTCGGGAATTCCTGCCCAAGGCCGATTTGCTGCCTTATGTAGAAGCGGTGCTGTCCGTCTACAACACTCTAGGTCGGCGCGATAACAAATACAAAGCCCGCATCAAAATCACCGTGCATGAAACCGGGGCGGAAGAAATCACCCGCCTGATCGAGGCGCGCTTTGCAGAACTGCGCCCGCTGTTCGGCGGTGCGGATCAGGCGTTGCTCGCGGACATTGCCGAGGCGTTCGCCCCCCCCGCCTTCCGCAATGCACCAACCGATGCCTATGATGCGTTCTACAGCGCCGATCCCACATTCCGCGCTTGGGCCGATACCAACCTCGCTGCCCATCGAAACGCGCAATATGCCATCGTCACCATCAGTCTGAAAGCCCACGGTGAAACCCCCGGCGATGCCACTTCCGCGCAGATGCGCCTGATGGCAGACCTCGCTGAAACCTACGGCCATTCCGAACTGCGCATCAGCCATGAGCAGAATGTGATCCTGCCGCATGTCCACAAATCCGACCTGCCCGCGGTTCATGCCGCCCTGCATCAAGCGGGCTTGGGGACCGCCAACGTCGGACTGATCTCCGACATCATCGCTTGCCCCGGTATGGATTACTGTGCGCTGGCAACCGCCCGGTCGAGCCCCGTGGCGCAACAAATCGCGCTGCGGTTTGACGAGTTGAAGCTGGAACATGACATTGGCCCGCTGAAGCTGAAAATTTCCGGCTGCATCAACGCCTGCGGGCACCACCATGTTGGCCATATCGGCATTCTGGGGCTGGACCGCGCGGGGGTGGAAAATTACCAGATCACGCTGGGCGGTGATGCCACCGAAACTGCCGTGATTGGCGAGAAAACCGGGCCCGGCTTTGCCTATGACGAAATCGTGCCCGCGATTGAACGGATCGTCATGGCATACCTTGAACACCGCGAAGCCCCGTCCGAGACGTTCCTTGACGCTTACCGCCGTCTGGGCCTCGCCCCATTCAAAGC
>JACMNW010000076.1 GCA_014378345.1 Pseudorhodobacter sp.
GATATTGTGTCGGGCGACGATATCGCGCGCATCATTGATATGGCGCAGGCCAACTTTGATTTCGTGTTGATTGACATGCCCTCTACCATTGTCAGCTGGACAGAAACCGTACTTGCCCGGGCCCATATCTATTTTGCTATGATGGACCTTGATTTGCGGTCGGCACAAAATGTGCTGCGGCTGGTGCGGGCACTAAAGGCCGAAGGTCTGCCGCACGAAAAGCTGCGCTTTGTATTGAACCGGGCGCCGCGCTTTACCGATCTTTCGGCCAAAAGCCGGGTGAAACGAATGGCCGAAAGCCTGGATATCACCATCGAAGTGCAACTTCCCGATGGCGGGCCTCAGGTGACACAAGCGAATGACCACGGCCTGCCATTGGCCGAAAACGCGGCCAAGAATCCGTTGCGCCGCGAACTGCAAAAATTGGCGAAGTCACTTTTTGATCTGAACAAGGCCGTGGAAACCGGCAAAAGCTGATCCACACCCCTGGGGGACGATATGTTTAGTCGCTTTAAGAAAACTGATCAACCTGCTGGCAAGCCTGGCGCGCTGGCACCCGTCGGGGCCGGCAATGTGGCAACGGGCCCTGTAGCCGCCGCTGCGCCAAAGCAAGGGATGCAAAGCCGCACCAATGGTGGCGCGGTTGCCATGCCAAAGGGTTCGGCCGAAGTGATTGCAGCCGAAAAGGAAAAGAAGCGCAAAGACCGGTTGATGGAACTGAAGGTAGAGCTGCACAAGCGTCTGCTGGAAAACCTGAACCTTGCCGCGCTGGAGAAAGCATCCGAGGCCAGCCTGAAGGTGGAGATTGCCGCCATCGTATCAGAAGCGCTGGACGAGATGAGCGTGGCCTTGACCAAAGATGACCGCACCATTCTGAACCAGGAACTTTACGACGAGGTGATGGGTCTAGGCCCGTTGGAGCCTTTGCTAAAGGATGACTCCGTTAACGATATCTTGGTCAACGGCCCGCACCGCATTTTTATCGAACGTGCCGGTAAACTGGTGCTGACCGACATTACCTTCAAAGACGAACGGCATTTATTGCGGATTATCGACAAAATCGTGTCTGCTGTGGGCCGCCGGGTTGACGAAAGCAACCCTTACGTCGATGCGCGGCTCGCGGACGGGTCACGTTTCAACGCCATGGTGCCGCCGGTTGCGGTGGACGGCAGCCTTGTTTCCATTCGGAAATTCAAGAAAGAAAAGCTGGCGATAAGCGATCTGGTGAAATTTGGGGCCTTTACCGAAGAGATGGCCGCATACCTGCAAGCCGCCGTTTCGTGCCGTCTGAACATCATCGTGTCGGGTGGTACGGGGTCTGGTAAAACCACTACTCTGAACGCGCTATCATCATTTATCGACAACACCGAACGTGTGTTGACGATTGAAGATACTGCCGAACTTCAGTTGCAGCAAATTCATGTCGGCCGGATGGAAAGTCGCCCGCCAAACGTGGAAGGCAAAGGTGCCGTCACCCAACGTGATTGTTTGCGTAACGCCCTGCGGGTGCGCCCGGACCGGATCATCGTGGGGGAAACCCGCGGTGAAGAAGTAATCGACATGTTGCAGGCCATGAACACGGGCCACGACGGGTCCATGACCACAATTCACGCCAACTCCGCCCGTGATGGCATCAGCCGCTTGGAAAACATGGTGGCGATGGCCGGTATCGAGATGCCGCTAAAGGCTGTGCGTGCGCAAATCGCATCAGCCGTAAACGTCATCGTGCAGGCGTCACGCCTGCAAGACGGGTCGCGCCGCATGGTCTCGATCACAGAAATAACTGGCATGGAAGGGGAAGTTATCTCGATGCAGGAAATCTTCCGCTACGAACGGCTTGGGCTGGCCACCGATGGCAAAATCATCGGGCGGTTTAACGCAACGGGCGTGCGGTCGCACTATTCAGATCGCTTCCGCCAGTGGGGTTACGATTTGCCCGCCTCTATCTATGAACCGATCGTCTAAGGAAACATCATGCAGATCAGTGCTGCCCCAGTAATCTATATTCTTATATTCGTAGCAGTTCTGATGCTGGTGGAAGGCATCTATCTGACGGTATTTGGCAAATCCATCAGCCTGAACAGCCGCGTCAGCCGCCGCCTTGCCTTGTTGCAAAAGAATGGCAACCGCGAAGAAGTGCTTGACCAACTGCGCAAGGAAATGGGCCAACATTTGGCGGCGCGTGGCATTCCGCTCTATTCAATTCTGGCCACCAAGGCCCAAAAGGCGAATATCGCGTTTTCGCCCAAGGCGTTGATCGGCCTTATGGGCGTGCTGTCTGTTGTCAGCTTTCTTGGTTTGACCATTGGTACGGAGACAACACCCGCCATTCGCGGCTTGATCGCGGTCGTTATGGGCGTGGGGGGCATTTATACCTGGGTGAATAAAAAGGCCAAAAAACGTATGGCTTTGATGGAAGAACAACTGCCAGATGCTGTGGAACTGATGGTCCGCAGCTTACGCGTGGGTCACCCGTTTTCGGCCGCAATTGGTATCGTTGCAAAGGAAGTCGCTGATCCGCTGGGTACGGAATTTGGCATGATTTCTGACGAAGCGGCTTATGGCCGCGATGTGTCTGAAAGCTTGAAAGCCTTTGCCGAACGCATGGACAGCCAGGATTTACGCTTTTTGGCGGTTGCCGTGACCATTCAACAGCAATCAGGCGGCAATCTGGCCGAAATTCTGGAAGGTCTGGCTAAGGTGGTACGCGCGCGTTTCAAACTGTTTCGCCGTGTTAGTGCCATCACTGCCGAAGCGAAATGGTCTGGTATGTTTTTGTCAGCGTTTCCTATCGGCGCGCTGATTATGATTCAAGTTATCAAGCCAGACTATTTCGACGAGGTGAAAGATACACCGGAATTCATTCCGGCGTGCCTGGTTGTCGCAGTTTTTCTGGTTTTGAACATCGTCTTCATGAAGATAATGGTCAATATCAAGGTGTGATGGAACATGGAATTTTTAAACAACATCAATACTTTGCTGGTCAATTCTATGGGGCCGCTTGGCCCTTTGATAGCCCTTGGGGGCTTGGGGGTTTTGCTGATCCTTGCCGCTTTGCCGACCATGCTAAAGAAAAAGATCGATCCCTTTGCCAAGGTCAAAGCGCAACGTGCACCGCCAGCTATGGCAAAAAAGCCCGGCGATGCGCTGCGCAAAGGCGATAAAAACGACAAGCTGGAAAAGTTCGCCAACTTTCTGGAACCCCAAAATGCCGAGGATATGTCGACCGCACGGATGAAAATGTTGCGGGCGGGCTACCGGGGCAAAAATTCTGTCAGAACCTTTCACTTTGCCCAATTCGCGCTTGGCATCCTGTTTTTGCTGCTGGGCGTGATTTATGCCATGATCTTGTCATCAAAAGGTGATGTCAGCACTCAAAAGATGATTATGTTCACCATCGTTCCGGGTGCTGCCGGGTATTACCTGCCGCAATATTGGGTGAAACGTCGGGCGCAAGCGCGGCAGGATGAAATCATTTCCGGCTTTCCTGATGCGCTTGATATGATGCTGGTCTGTGTCGAGGCGGGGCAATCTCTGGATCAATCCATCATCCGTGTCGCGCGCGAATCTGCGGCAGGCTACCCCGCCCTTGGCGAAGAGTTTGAGATGGTGGCGCATGAGGTGAAAGCCGGTAAGGAACGGGTCATGGTTTTGAAAGACATGTCCGAACGCATCGGCATTTCAGACGTTTCGTCTTTTGTGACCACGCTTGTACAATCAGCCACATTCGGCACCTCGGTCGCCGAAGCGTTGCGAGTCTATTCGGCAGAAATGCGTGACAAGCGCGTGATGCGGGCTGAAGAAAAGGCCAACAAGCTGCCAACCAAGCTGACACTGGGCACAATGTTGTTCACATTGCCACCCTTGCTGATTATTCTGATCGGCCCGTCCATTCATGGGATTGTCAAGAACCTTGGTGGTGGTTGATACCTGACGGTATGAGACGCCGCACCTTTGCAACCCAAGTCTTCGGATTTTTTTTGGCCGCTTGTGGTAACACTGGCGGCCTTGGCGCGCGGGATGCATCCCGCAACGCCCCTTACGGCGCGGATGCAACTGGCACTGGGGTAGACGGCCTGTTGGTCGGCCACCGCCTGATGGAAGCGGGCGAATA
>JACMNW010000077.1 GCA_014378345.1 Pseudorhodobacter sp.
ATTGCCGCAGGATTTCCACGGGCAATCTGGCTGATCGCCTGGCCAGCGTCCGAACTCGCCGGCAGCTGGACACTGACAGAGCGTTCGTCCAACTCCACGTGGAGCGCGCCGGCCGCGGAAAACGTCGACGCGCCGGTCGCGCGTGGATTACTCAGCTTGAAAGTTCCCACCGCAGGCGGCGCTAACATCGAGACGCTCTCGCCAGCCGCAAGGCTCGGTAGTGTTGTCGGCATCGTTTCATTTTGATAATAATAGGCCAAATTGGTCCTGGTGTCGTACGTTTGCCTGCGCGGCAGCGTGAGCGCGCTGGTATATATATAACTGCCACTCCAGTAAGAGTCCGCTTTCGCTGGCGTCTTGCGTCCTGCGCCGGCCGCTACCCAAGCCACCCACAGCCGATCGACGTTGGCGTGGTGCAGCCAGAAGATCGGATCGATCGGCGACTGCATGTCGGCCATGACGCCGCCAATGAGATTGTGCAAGGTATTATGTGGCATCCCCTCAACGGACGGTTCAAAGGCGCGAGTCTTGCCCGTCTGGAAGTTAATCAGGTCACTAGAAAACGGCGCCATCGACAGTGCCGGCTTGACGTTGGTATTGACGCGATCAACATACAACGGATTGCTGGAAACGGGGTCGGTAAATTCCGCCGGCAATGTCGCGTACGAGTAATAATCCCAATAGGGCAGCACCAAGCCACTGTCGCCGGAGACATTGCGCAGCTGTTTCTCGAAATGATAGAGGTAACCTCGATGCCACCCCAGGAAATAGGGGACGCCATGGGTGCATCGATTAAGGTGGATGTTTACCCAATATGCCCAGCTTGCTGGATCGCTCGCGTTGGTATTCGCTTTCATCGTTCGGATTGCATTGATTAACGCACTGTAATGCGTGCTGGTCTTGAAGACCTGCCACTCCTGCCGCTTGTATGTCGGCAAGAGGGCATTGCGGGTAAACGCCACGGGCGCCGCAAGTGCGCCGACAGCGATAGCCGAGTTCCGGAGAAAGATTCTTCTTTCAGCGTTCAAATCGCTCATTATCGTTCCCCAATAAAGGTGAATTACAACTAATGCGATAAATAATGTTTCCCGCGCTTAAGGCCAAGTGTTCACTTATTCATTAGCCGCAATTGGGGAACCTGGATTCGCAATCAAGGAAAAAATAAGACACACCGCTTTTGCATCGATATCGAAATAAGAGCGGTACAATCATATTAGCAAAGTCGAATTAAAACTTGATGCCTAAATTGAACACAAGCATACTGGAAGCTTGGCTTATTTGATCTGCCTCATCTCCGAGTCAAATAAGGTTGGTTCAATCACGACATTCCGACGATTTTTTATCGGCTTTCATGCCAGCAACAAAGGCTGTCGGCCTCCATGCATTTACTAATTGGGTGTGAAAGGGGTGAGAACCTTGCTTGCTTTTAATTCGATGCGACCGGGGACGGCGTCAGACAAAAAATGGCGAATAACTCTGAAATGTTTTCACCGAGCACGCGCGAAGATTGTTCGCGGGTGAGAACTAGGAAGTCATGGACATTGTCGACGCGGCAGATTGTCTTTAGCAGGAGGGGTTTCCGCTATCTGCGTTGTCAATCCGGCACATTGCCGATAAGCGATGACTTTCTGCGCGTCGCTGGCGCCATCATCCAGGTGCGCGCCGCATCAGGCGCGCGGTCGGACAGCGCGACGCAAGCGGCGCCTCCGGCAGCTCGGCCGGAAAATCCTTCATCAGGAAGTTCGCTGTCGCACGTCAAGCCGGCTATTCGCAGCTCGTTCATGACTGTTCCGGTGTGCAGATGCGCGCGAATTAGCGGAATCAAACGCTGCCCTCATGTTCGATCACCAGAAACCGTGCTTCTCCACGAGGATGCGCGAGCCGGCGACGCAGACCTCGCCCTTGTTCCAGAAGATGCCCCAGAAGGCCGCCTGCAGGGCCGCTTCCATGTTCGCATCGGCAAAGACGATGTTGGGAGACTTGCCGCCCAGTTCCATCGTCTGGTGCTTGATTGTCTCTGCACCCGCGCGGACCAGGCCCATGCCAACGCTGGTGGACCCGGTGAAGGCGATCTTGTCGACCTTCTTGGACCTGACCAAGGCGTCCCCGACCGCGCCGCCCGGGCCGGTGATGAGGTTGTAGACCCCTTCCGGAACACCCGCGTCGAGCGCGACCTGCGCGAGCGCCAGCGCGGTCAACGGAGTGTCCGACGCCGGCTTGTGAATGATGCAATTTCCTGCCGCGAGCCCCGGCGCAACCTTCGACGCCGTGAGCGCCAGCGGGAAGTTCCAAGGCGTGATCGCTCCGACCACGCCCAGGGGCTCCCGCCTCGTCAG
>JACMNW010000078.1 GCA_014378345.1 Pseudorhodobacter sp.
CCGCGCACTTGATGCATTCGATACGTTCTTTACCGATCTGTATGACGCTTGCGAAGCGATGGATATTCCGGCGGATACCTCGACATCCGAAACCGGGCTTGGCCAGTTTGAGGTGAACCTGATGCATTGCGACGACGCCTTACGCGCCGCCGATGATGCATGGTTGTTCAAGATGTTGGTAAAGGGTTTGGCGCGACGTCACGGCTTTGCGGCAAGCTTCATGGCGAAACCCTATCCGGAATATTCGGGGTCTGGCTTGCATACGCATTTCTCGGTGCTGGATGACAAGGGCGACAATATTTTCGATTCCGGTGGGCCAAAAGGCACGGCGGTTTTGCGCAACGCGGTTGCCGGATGCCTGAATGCGATGCATGACAGCGCTTTGATTTTTGCGCCGCATGCCAATAGTTATGAACGGCTGGTTCCCGGCAAACACGCGCCGACGGCGATTTCGTGGGGCTATGAAAACCGCACATCGGCCATCCGTATTCCTGCAGGCAACCCTGCGGCGCGGGGGATTGAACACCGCGTGGCGGGGGGGGATGTAAACCCCTACTTGATGCTGGCGGCCATCCTTGGCGCGGCACTGGACGGGATCGAGACCGGGGCGGAACCCCCTGCCCCGATCACCGGCAACGCCTATGCGATTGAGGACTTGGCCCAAATTCCAATCAGCTGGGAATCGGCGATTGACGCGTTTGAGGGCAGTTCGATCGTGCCGAAGTTCCTGCATCCGGAATTGATCCGCAATCTGGTGCTGACCAAACGGCAGGAGCTGCATTACATCGCAGAACTTAGCCCAAGCGAGCAGGTCGAGCTGTATCTGGATACGGTGTAACGCCAATTGCATCCCCCCTTGCCGCAAGGGGGGATGCGGGACTAGCCTGCTTGTCAGCAACAACGGACATCTCATGCGTATCGGCATTCTTCAAACTGGCCTGGCACCTGAGGCATTGGCAACAGATATGGGCGACTATCCCGATATGTTTGCCAAGTTGCTGGCGGGGCATGGCTTTACTTTTGACACTTACCGCGTGGTTGAAATGCAGTTTCCAACCAGCGTGCATGATGCTGATGGTTGGCTGCTGACTGGATCGCGGCATGGGGCCTATGAAGATCATCCGTTCATCCCGCCTTTGGAAAATTTCATTCGCAGCGCCTATGCCGAGGCCGTGCCAATGGTTGGCGTGTGTTTTGGCCACCAGATCATTGCGCAGGCATTGGGCGGCCGTGTGGAAAAATTTAAAAATGGCTGGGCAGTGGGGGCCACCGACTATGACTTTGGTGGTAAGCGGCTTACGTTAAACGCGTGGCACCGCGATCAGGTGACCAAACTGCCCCCCGATGCCGAAGTCATTGCCAGCAATGATTTCTGCGCCAACGCAGCATTGGTCTATAACGACCGCGCCTTTACGGTGCAGGCACATCCTGAATTCCGGCCGGAATTCGTAAACGGATTGATGCAGACGCGTGGGCGCGGTGTAGTGCCGGATGATCTGATGGCAAAGGCCGCCAGCCGTCTGGCTGACCCGCTGGATGACGGCACGATTGCCAACCGGATTGCGAAATTTTTCAAACAGCCGCGTGAGATGCACCCGGCAAAACCAAGAGTGTGACCTATGGCCGACTGGATGTCGAAACTGCCCGAAGCTGCCCGTGCTTATATCGCCGGGCGACGTGTGGACGAGGTGGAATGTGTAACGGGCGATATTGCCGGTGTGGCGCGCGGCAAAGCGATGCCTGCGGCCAAATTTGCGCATCAGGCGCATTACTATCTGCCAAATTCGATTTTCCTGCAGACGATCACCGGCGAATGGGCCGATAACCCGTTTGATGCTTTCACCGAGCCGGACATGATCATGGTGCCGGATTTTACCACCGCCACCGCCGCGCCCTGGACGGCGGATGTGACCTTGCAGGTGATCCACGACGCGGTAAATCAGGATGGTACGCCCGTCGCTTGTTCGCCGCGCAACGTTTTGCGGCGCATCGTGAAGTTATACAATGACCAAGGCTGGACGCCGGTGGTGGCACCGGAGATGGAATTTTTCCTGACCGCGCGAAATATTGACCCCAATATGCCAGTGGAGCCTCCGATGGGGCGGTCAGGGCGCAGGGCGGCGGGCAAGCAAGCCTATTCGCTGTCAGCCATCGATGAATATGGCAAGGTGATTGACGATATCTACGACTTTGCCGAAGCGCAGGGGCTGGAGATTGACGGCATACTGCAAGAAGGCGGTGCCGGGCAGATTGAGTTGAACCTTGCGCATGGCGACCCGGTTCGGTTGGCAGATGATGTGTTTTTCTTTAAACGCCTGATCCGTGAGGCTGCTTTGCGGCATGATTGCTTTGCCACCTTCATGGCTAAACCAATCGGCGGCGAGCCGGGGTCGGCTATGCATATTCATACGTCGGTGGTGGATAGCAAAACGGGTAAGAACATCTTTGCCGACAAGAAAGGTAGCGAGACGGAGGCGTTTTACCATTTCATCGCCGGGATGCAGCACCATCTGAGCGGGGCTGTGGCAGTGCTGGCACCGTACGTGAATTCGTACCGCCGTTATGTGCCGGATTTTGCGGCACCGATTAACCTGGAATGGGGGCGTGATAACCGCACCACGGGTTTGCGCATTCCGATATCATCGCCAGCTGGGCGCAGGGTGGAAAACCGGCTGCCGGGCATGGATGTGAACCCCTACCTTGGCATCGCGGCGACTTTGGCCTGCGGGTATTTAGGCCTGATGGAAAAGAAAGAACCTCGCCCGGAGTTCAAGGCATCGGCCTATATCGACGGCGATGATATTCCGACAACCATGGGCGATGGTCTGGACCGGCTGGAGGATGACAAGGCGCTGTGGGACGTGTTGGGCGATGAGTTCTGCAAGGTCTACGATTCCGTAAAACGCAATGAATACAAAGAGTTCCTGCAAGTTATTTCACCGTGGGAGCGGGAACATCTGCTGCTAAACGTATGAACCTTTTGCACGCGAATGATAAGGCCGGGGAATACCCGGCCTCTTACTATGCCGCGACGGCGACGCCGCTGGCTGCGTTTCCGATGCTTAAAGGGCAAGTGCGGGCAGATGTTTGCATCGTAGGAGGTGGCTATACCGGGCTATCGGCGGCGTTGCATCTGGCAGAGCGCGGCTATGACGTGGTGCTGTTAGAGGCGCACCGGGTGGGCTTTGGCGCATCGGGCCGCAATGGCGGGCAAGTGGGGTCTGGCCAGCGGCAAGATCAGGATTGGTTGGAAAAATCCGTCGGGAGCGAGGTGGCCCACAAGCTTTGGGATCTGGCGGAAGAAGCCAAGAATATGGTCAAATCCCTGATCCAAAGCCATGAAATGCCGGTGACCTATCATCCGGGTA
>JACMNW010000079.1 GCA_014378345.1 Pseudorhodobacter sp.
ACGCCACATCGCGGACCGGGTGGCGGTGATGTATCTGGGGCAAATCGTCGAGCTATCCCCACGCGATGATCTTTATGCCAATCCGCTGCACCCCTATGCCCAAGCGCTGTTGTCAGCAGTCAACGAACCCGATCCGGCGCGCGCGCGGGCGCGCAAGCGGATCATCCTGAAGGGCGATGTGCCCTCTCCCGCCAATCCCCCCCGGGGGTGCAACTTTTCCACCCGCTGCCCGAAAGTTTTTGATCGCTGCCACAGCGATGAGCCCGCATTGATCTTGGTGGCACCGGGGCGACACGTCGCCTGCCACCTCGTCCCCCCCATAACAGCGACAGCCGGGCAAACCGGCGGCACCGAAGTCAAAGAGCACAATCAACAAGGAGCAAATTAATGAGATTGAAAACCCTACTTCTAGGGGCCGCTGCAGCATTTGCGCTTGCACCGGCCGCCCACGCCGAACGCGGCACGGACGGCGAGCTAAAGCTCAGCTTTCCGCAAGCCACGTCGATCCTGAACCCCTATCTCAGCGATGGCACCAAAGACGTAATCGCTGCGTCAATGATCATTGAACCCTTAGCGGGCTATGATGAAAACGGCACCCTGATTGCCAAACTGATCAGCGAGATTCCAACCGTTGCCAATGGTGGTATTTCAGAAGATTTGACGACAATCACCTACAAACTGCTTCCCGATCTGAAATGGTCCGATGGCACGGCCCTAACTGCAGATGACATTGTGTTTACCTACCAATACTGTACCGATCCGGCAGGCGGCTGTGCGCAGCTGACCAAATTTGACGGGATTTCCAAGGTCGAGGCGATTGATGCCGCCACGGTAAAAATCACCTTTGCCGCCGCAAAACCAAATCCGTTTTCAGCCTTCATTGGCCGAACCTCGCCGATCTTGCAAAAGGCACAGTTCGCGTCTTGCGTGGGTGCTGCGGCACCAACCTGTACCGACCAGAACTTTGGTCCTATCGGTACCGGCCCATTCCGCGTGACCGCATTTACCGTCAATGACACAGTATCCATGGAAGCAAATCCTGAATACCGCGATCCGGCCAAACCAGCCTTTGCTACGGCGACAATCAAGGGTGGCGGCGATGCAGAAAGCTCTGCCCGCGCTGTGATGCAAACCGGTGAATTTGACTACGCGTGGAACACTCAAATCCCGCCTGACAGCCAAGCCGCCATGACCGCAGACGGCAAGGGCCAGTTTGTTGTGGCATTTGGCCCCCTTGTTGAGCGGATCGAAATCAATACCACAGATCCCTCCGCTGATCTGCCTGAAGGTGAACGGTCTACTGCAGCACATCCACACCCAATCTTTTCGGACGTGAATGTGCGCAAGGCCCTGTCTATGGCGATTGATCGCTCGATCCTGGTCGAAGTTGGCTACGGTGCGGGCGGCGTTGCCACCTGTAATCTGGTGCCAGCCCCAGCACTTTACACGTCTGATAACTCTGGCTGTATCGCGCAGGATTTGGACGGGGCGAAAGCCCTGCTGGATGCTGCAGGCTGGGTTCCCGGTGCTGACGGCATCCGCGAAAAAGATGGTAAGAAACTGTCGATCCTGTACCAGACCACCGTTAACCCGATCCGTCAGGATTTTCAGGCGCTGATCAAAGATTGGTGGACAGAACTGGGGGTTCTGGTTGAACTGAAGGCCATTGATCCGGGCGTGTTCTTTGGCGGTGATGCCGGATCGCCTGATACGTTTGAGAAGTTTTATGCAGACGTAGAAATGTATGCCAATGATTTTAGCGGCACCGATCCTGAAAGTTACCTTGCACAATATGCTTGCGACAAGGCCCCCAAGCCTGAAACGCAATGGCAGGGCCAGAACATCAACCGGTTCTGTGACCCGGCCTATGATGCGATGGTCACCGAACTTAGCAGCACACGTGACGAAGTTAAGCGCGCTGAACTTGCCAAGAAAATGAACGACATGTTGACCAAAGACAGCATGACAATCATCCCCTTGGTGCACCGTGGCACACTTTCCGCGCATTCCAATGCGCTTGGTGGCGTCAAGATCAACGCGTGGGATTCTGAGCTGTGGAACGTGGCCGATTGGTTCCGCGTGAAGTGATCTTGCGGCAAAGGGATGGGCAGATTGCCCATCTTTTTGCCGCGTAGGATGGGCAATCTGCCCATCCTTTTTCCAAAACCATTGTTGACCCGAGGCGCAGCCCAGCATGCTCACCTTCACGCTCCGCAGGCTGTTATTGGCCATACCAACCCTGCTGGTCATCAGTCTGGTGATCTTTTTGCTGGTCGATCTGGCACCGGGGTCACCAATGTCCGAAATTCCCCTCACTGTACCGCCTGATGTGCGCCAAAAGATGATCGCGGCGCTTGGCGCAGATCAACCCGTGTTCGTGCGCTATTTCCTGTGGCTCAGGCAATTCTTCTGGGTCGAACCCGCCACCGTGTTTGACGGCTGGTTTGGCACCAATATGGCGGGCGACGAGCAACGCATCCTGTCCTGGCAATCGCGCAGCCCGGTCTTCACCATCATCGGCCAACGCGTGCCGCAAACCCTGACGGTGATTGGCACCGCCTATCTGATCGGCATCCTGATCGCCGTGCCGATTGGAATTTACTCCGCCTACCGCCAATATTCATGGTTCGATCAGGCCGGAACGATGTTCGCGATGATTGGCTTTTCGGTGCCCACGTTCTTTTCCGGCACCCTGTTCATCATCATCTTCGCGGTCTGGCTTGGCTGGTTCCCCACCAAATATGATACCACGCTGAACGTCACTGATTGGGCGTCGTTCATCAAACAGGTCAAACAGATGACCCTGCCCGTCATGACGCTGGGCCTTGCCAATGCCGCCGCGATAAGCCGCTACATGCGGTCGTCGATGCTGGAAAACATGAGCCAGGATTACGTCCGCACCGCCCGCGCCAAGGGCATGAGCGAGCGCACCGTTGTGCTGAAACACGTGCTGCGCAATTCGATGATCCCGGTAGTGACGGTCATTGCCCTTGGCATCCCGTCGATCTTTGGCGGGGCCATCATCACCGAAAACCTGTTTGGCGTGAACGGCATCGGTGCGGCACTCATTGGGGCGATACATTCCAATGACATCCCCATGGTGCAAACCCTTGCCTTTATCTTCGCGGTCCTGATCGTCATCTTCAACCTGATTGCCGATGTGCTTTACGGCTTTCTAGACCCAAGGATCCGCTATGAGTGATCCCACCGCCGCCTTGCCAAAACCCGCCAGCCAGAACAAAGCAATCTGGCAACAGTTCAGCACCCACAAAGGCGCACTGTTCGGCCTGATCATCTTGTCAATACTGGCCATCGCCGTGCTGCTTGGGCCCTATCTTTGGGTGCCGGAAAAGCTGTCGGTGGCACAGGCCATCAAGTTGAAAAACCAAAACCCGTCCCTGCGCTTTCCCCTTGGCACAGACCAGCTTGGCCGCGACATGCTGTCAAGAATGCTGCTTGCCGGGCGCATCTCGCTGGCGGTCGGCTTTGTTGCCATGTTCATCGCCATCGTGTTTGGTACACTGGTTGGCGTTCTGGCGGGATATTTCAAACGTCTTGACGGGCCTTTGATGCGGCTGACCGACATGTTCTTGGCGCTGCCCCTGATCCCGCTTCTGCTGGTTCTGGTGATGCTGTTTCGCGACCGGATTGCCGCCATCATCGGGCCGGAACTGGGGGCGTTTACGCTGATTGTGTTTGCCATTGGCATCACGTCCTGGATGCAGGCCGCCCGCATTGTGCGCGGCGAAGTGCTGGCCCTGAAAGAACGCGAATATGTGCTGGCCGCCCGGTCCATCGGGGCCGCCCCGCGCCGGATTATTCTGCGCCACATCCTGCCAAACGTCATCTCACCCGTCATGGTCGCGGCCACCCTTGGCATCGCCGACGCCATCATCACCGAATCCGTCCTGTCATTCCTTGGCCTCGGCTTTCCGCCAGATTTCCCAACCTGGGGCCGGCTGCTGTTCGATGGCCTGTCCTACATGCAGGTCTATCCGATCCGCGTCATCTGGCCCGGCCTTGCCATATCGCTGACCGTGCTTTCGGTAAATTACATTGGCGACGGCGTGCGCGACGCGCTGGATCCCCGCATTAGGGGACGGTAATCTACCCGATGTGATTGCGAATGCGCCGCACCATCAACCACACCGCCAGAACCACAACCGGGGTCAGAATGGCCATCGACAGGCCATGCGAAAGACCCAAACGCTCGGTCACCGGATAGGTCGCATAGGCCGCAAGGTTGACGCCGTAATAGCTGATGGCAACCGTTGATAACCCTTCGACCGTGCGCTGCAAACGCAGTTGCAGATCGGCGCGTTGGTCCATGCTTTCCAGCAGTTTTTGGTTCTGCGCAGACCGTTCCACATCGACCCGCGTGCGCAGCAATTCCGCCGCCCGTTCCGCCCGTTCCGCCATTGACCGCAAGCGCCCTTCGGCCGATTTTACCGTCCGCATCGCGGGATCATAGCGGCGCATCATGAACTCGCCAAAGGTCTGCCGCCCCTGCACCCGAACTTCGCGCAAAACCTCGATCCGCTGGTTCACTATCGCCTCATAAGCGGCAGTTGCACCAAACCGAAACGAAAACTGCACTGCCAGACTTTCCAGTTCCGCCGAAATACTTAGCAATTCATGCAATGCCGCCTCCGGCGACGCCCCCACCGTATCCAACCCCGACACCAGTGTTGAAAGCTTTGGGTCCAGCGCGTTCAGCCGCGCCGTCAACTGCCGCGCGCGAATTAACCCCAACATCGACATCGCGCGGTAGGTTTCAATTTCACAGAGCCGCTGCACGATGCGGCCAATACGGCGTGCGCCGGTTGCGGGGCGCACAAAAACTGCGAACCGCATATGCCCCGCCGGATCAATCCTGAAATCACCCGCAATGATAGCCGCCCCATCCACCACCAAAGCTACGGCCAGACTTTCGGGCACAAACCAGTTTTCCAGTTTGTCCAACACCACATTTTCATCTTCAGGCAGCATTTCCACCCGGATCAGAACCGATGCAATCCGCTTGCCGGGGCTTTTCGCCAACCAATCTTCGGGAAACACTTCCGCTTCAGCCGGGTCAAACGCACGGTCCGAAAGGCCCTTGCCAAAGGCCGAATAGGTTACAAATTCTGTGTGGCTTTCCCACTTCAGATCATCCCGCCCAATCGGCCCCGAAAAATGTGTAGCATCGGGCTGTGGGTGGGCAGATGCATGACGATCCAGCAAATCCAGCAGATGTGCCCGGTCCGCGTCCCGGTTGCGATTGGCGCCATTCAACGGCTCTTTAATCGCTACATAAACGGCATGGCACGGGGCCTCCAGCGCCGGAAACGGGCGCGCGTGCAATTCATTCACCAAGGTGTAGCGCAGGGGATGGTCTTCAATAGCGGGCATGGTCTGGCCTTATGTGGATCGGCGGCAGAGTACCATCTGCTGGGGCATGGTAAAGCCCCCAACCATCGGCGAGATCGAGCATATTTTGCCAATCGCCCTTTGTTGCCATCCCATTTTCTAAACTATTGTACGTGGCAGTCCCGCCGCAAGGATCGTGCCCGTGGATATGCCCGCAACCCTTGACCGCCCCGTGAATATCCCCGCCTCGTGGAATGCGATGACACCGGGTGTGGTTGCAACTGTGGCTGGCGTGCGGGAATGGCTGGTGCCACTGGCGGATTTCAACACGGGCAAGTTCAACTATTTAATAATCGAAAATCATAAGCCCTGCGATTGTTTCGATGATGCAGCATGGACCAATGCCGTTGAAAATTGGCGCATTATGGCAAAAGTTGCAGCCGAGACAGGCTTTCGCGGCGTTTTGTTTTGCGCTGGGGGCACTGATCCCATGGCCAACTGCCCCGGATGTTACGAAAACTGGGCCAAGCGTGTGGATACCGGTCATATGATTTACACCGACACCTACCCCGCTGGTTACACGCAAAGCCCGCAAATTTTAACGACGACCATCAAAAACGCTTTGCGCTACAGCGAAGACGCCATCTTTGTCTTTAGCGAAATCGACCACGTTGATTTCTTTACGCCCAACCCGGGTGCGCAAGCATGGATAGCGGCAATCGCCACGGCTGTTGGCCGCTAACCACAAAGGCTATACTTGACCAGATCTTGACGGTGCAACCCCGTCAGCCGGAACGGACGGTACAATTCCAGTGTCCGGCGCCACAGTTAATTTGCGCTTCATCAAGCCAAAAAGATCGGCAAACATCGCCTTTGGCAAACCATCGGCATGGTCGCGTGACACGCCGAATGCGCGGTAGAACAGCCGCGCAAGGATCAACATAAACAGGCCCGCAAAAACCACATCCGACAAAAAATGCCGCCCCGCCGCGACGCGCATTCCCGAAGCCACGGCATAAACCGCGCCAAGCGCGCCATACGCCATCCCACGCCACGGCTTTGGCAATGCCCGCCCAAAACAAACGGCAAGTACAATGGCCATAGCCGCCGCTGATGCCGCCTCTCCCGACACGAAAGAGCAGTTGCTGGAACACTGTCCCGCAATCTCGAACGGCGGGGTAAACAACCTGTCCCCACCAAATTCCTGAATTGTAACCGGGCGGGCCCGACCCCAGTTTTGCTTGAGCAAGACATTGACCAATAGTCCCGTCCCGCACACATAAATCGCGGTTACGAAGGCCCAAAGCCGCCAGCTGGTCTTGGCATGCCTGCCACGCAGCAAACTGGCGCACAACATCACAGCCCCCGCAACAGCAACGGCTATGCTTCCCAACCAAATGGACATCCTGATGTCTTCGCCAAAGGCGCTTTTCGCCAGCAGAAAACTCCCGTCTGCCTGCACAAACAGCCGAGACACGGCAATATCGACGCCCGGCCAAATCGCAAAGACCAGTTGGACAAGGGCAGTTGCCACCAACAGCCGCCATAGGACTTGATCTCGCACTGAGGCCTCCGCCTTATCTTTGGTAGTTTTGCCTGATATAGGGGCGGGGTGAAACAAAAACTTGCTGGCACCTTGGCCTCTAAAAACAAAAAAGCCCCGCCTGTTGCGGCGGGGATTCTTTGTGCACGCATGGGTTCAATCAATCATCGGCAGCAATGCGTCTAATGATTTCTTCGCATCGCCATAGAACATTCGCGTATTTTCTTTGTAAAACAGCGGGTTTTCGATGCCCGAATATCCGGTGCCTTGGCCCCGCTTGGATACGAACACCTGTTTCGCCTTCCAGCATTCCAACACTGGCATGCCAGCTATCGGGCTATTAGGGTCGTCCTGCGCGGCTGGGTTCACAATGTCGTTTGACCCAATAACGATGGCCACATCGGTTTTCGGGAAATCCTCGTTGATCTCGTCCATTTCCATTACGATGTCATAAGGCACCCGCGCCTCGGCCAACAGCACGTTCATATGGCCGGGCAGACGCCCCGCCACCGGATGGATGGCAAAACGCACCGTCTTGCCTGCGCTACGCAGCTTGCGCGTCAACTCCGACACCGATTGCTGCGCCTGCGCCACCGCCATGCCGTAACCCGGAATGATGATGATACTGTCCGCATCATTCAACGCCGCAGCCACGCCTTCGGCATCAATGGCAATCTGCTCACCGGAAATTTCCATCGCAGGGCCAGTTGTGCCACCAAAGCCGCCAAGGATAACGCTGATGAACGACCGGTTCATCGCCTTGCACATGATGTAGCTCAGGATAGCGCCGCTGGAGCCGACCAGTGCCCCGGTCACGATCAGCAGATCATTGCCCAGCGTGAAACCAATCGCCGCCGCCGCCCAGCCGGAATAGCTGTTCAGCATGGATACGACCACCGGCATATCCGCGCCGCCAATTCCCATGATCAGGTGATAGCCGATGAAAAACGCCAGAAGCGTCATGGCGATCAGCGCCCAGATCCCGGCGCCATTGAAATACAGCACCAGCAAGATCAGCGACGCAATCGCCGCCCCCGCATTTAACAAATGCCCGCCCGGCAGTTTGGTGGCCTTGCCATCAACCTTGCCCGCCAATTTGCCAAAGGCAACAATCGACCCCGTGAATGTCACAGCACCGATAAATACGCCTAAAAATACCTCAACATGCAAAATCGCCTGCTCAATCGCATCTTTCTCGGCCAGCTTTTTGGCAAACCCAATCAACCCTTCGCGGGCCACTGAATCCATCGCCAACACACGGTTCAATTCAATATCTGCGTTGAACCCGATCAACACGGCCGCCAGACCCACAAACGAATGCAAAGCCGCCACCAGCTGCGGCATTTCCGTCATCTGCACCCGCGTGGCCACGATCCAGCCCAGCACGGACCCAATCGCCACCATCAGGGCAATCACCCAAACATGCGCCACATCGGGGCTGAAGATCGTCGCAAACACCGCAAGCGCCATGCCCGCGATGCCATACCAGACCGCGCGCTTGGCGCTTTCCTGCCCCGACAATCCACCCAGACTTAGAATAAACAAAACCGCCGCCGCGATATAGGCTGCCGATACGATACCAATGCTCATGGCCAATCCCCTTACGACTTTTGGAACATGGCGAGCATCCGGCGTGTGACCAGAAAACCCCCCACGATATTGATGGATGCAATCAGCACCGATATGGCCGCCAGTGTCACGACCAGCCAGTTGCCAGACCCGATTTGCAGCAATGCCCCAAGGATGACGATCCCCGAGATTGCATTTGTCACCGCCATAAGCGGCGTGTGCAACGAATGGCTGACATTCCAGATCACCGAGAAACCAATGAAACACGCCAGCGCAAACACAATGAAATGCTGCATGAATTCGGTCGGCGCATAGGCCCCAACCAGCGCCAGCAGCAACCCCGCGCCGACCAACAAACCCACCTGGGACCGCGTTTGCGCCTTAAACACCGCCACTTCCTGCGCGCGTTTTTCAACCAGCGTCAGTTCCACCGCCTTCGGTTTCGGTTTCGCTGCCGCAATCGCCGCAATCTTTGGCGGCGGCGGCGGGAAGGTCACGGCACCCGCATGGGCCACCGTCGCGCCCCGGATCACGTCATCTTCCATATTCTGGAAAATCACACCGTCCTTCTTTGGCGTAAGATCGGTCAGCATATGCCTGATATTGTTGGAATACAGCGTCGATGCCTGTGCGGCCATCCGGCTTGGATAATCGGTATATCCCACCACCGTGACACCATTGTCAGACACGATCTTTTGGTCCGGAACCGTCAGATCACAGTTGCCACCGCGTTCTGCCGCCAGATCAACCACCACTGATCCGGGCTTCATCATCGCCACCATATCGGCCAGCCACAACTTCGGCGCAGGCCGCCCGGGGATTAGCGCCGTGGTGATCACAATATCCACATCGGGGGCCAATTCGCGAAACTTCGCAAGTTGCTTTTCGCGGAATTCTGGTGAAGACGGCGCAGCATAGCCCCCGGTCGCGGCCCCGTCCTGCGCCGCCTCAAAATCCAGATAAACAAACTGCGCGCCCATCGATTCAATCTGCTCAGCCACTTCGGGGCGCACATCAAACGCAAAGGTCATCGCCCCCAGCGACGTCGCCGTGCCAATCGCAGCCAAACCTGCAACGCCCGCGCCGATCACCAACACTTTCGCGGGCGGAACCTTGCCCGCCGCCGTCACCTGCCCCGTAAAGAACCGGCCAAAATTGCTGCCCGCCTCGATCACCGCGCGGTAGCCTGCGATATTGGCCATCGACGACAGCGCATCCATCTTCTGCGCACGTGAAATCCGCGGCACCATATCCATCGCAATAACAGTGGCACCCTTGGCTTTCACAGCCTCCAGCAAATCCGGGTTCTGTGCCGGCCAGAAGAAAGAGATCAGCGTCTGCCCGTCGCGCAGCAACTTCACTTCCTTATCCTCAGGTCCACGCACCTTCACCACCACATCGGCGGCCTTGAACAACGCGGCCGCAGTTTTCACAACGTCAACGCCCGCCGCCGCATAAGCCGCATCCGAAAACCCGGCCCGCAATCCCGCGCCCGTCTCGATCACGCAACTATGGCCCAGCTTCACCAGTTGCAAAGCCGACTCCGGCGTCATCGCAACACGGGCTTCGCCGTCAAAAATCTCTTTCGGTGCACCGATTTTCACTGTCTTTTCCCCCGTAAGTGGCTGTCGTCATGCAGCCAGCCCGATTGCAACCTCTCTCTTAAGGCTGCGCAACAATATTTCAAAGGAAACCTGCAGGCTTGCAATGGGCGATCCGCATATTTCTGACATTTCCGCCCGACGTCATACCCAACGGCGCACTTTTTCTGCCCAATCGTTGAATTGCCCGCCAAATTTGGCCCGCAGACCCGCTTCTTCGCCTTCGATAAAGCGCCGGTTGATCACGAACACGAACACCACAACCCAAATCAGCGCCGCCAAATCCCATCGCAGCGCAAGACCGGTCAGAATTAACGCATCCGCCACATAGATCGGGTTGCGCGACAGCTGATACACGCCACCGGTAATCAAAACCCGCGCTTCTTCGCGCGGCAAAACAGTGGTGCGCGCCTTGGCAAATTGCAGGATGGACGCGGTCATCAGCACCGCACCTGCCACAATAAACCCAGCCCCAAGCCAGTTGCCCAGCGCCCCCGCATCCCAGACTGGAAACAGCGTTGATTGCACCCACGCAATCACGACAAACACCGAAAGCCACGTCGGCGGGCTTTCCCACTGCCGTAAAATGCGCTGCAACGGCGTCATCGGTGTTTGGGCCACAGGGCACCTTCCTTTGCCGCAGTTTTCCGATGCGCCATGCCAAAACACAACCCCCGGCAGTTCTTCATCATTCATTTTAAGCTTGAAATTATTCCCTCGCGACGTATTTAACGCAATGGTAAAACCGTCAGACCGACGCGACAGGAAACTTCAATGACCACTGATTTTGCAGCCACCCGCGCCATGTTCGATCTGCCCGATGGCGTAATCTATCTTGACGGCAACTCACTGGGGCCTCTGCCAAAAGCCGCCGCCGCCCGCGTCGCAAAAACTGTCACCGCTGAATGGGGTCAATTGCTTATCACTGGCTGGAACAAAGCAGGCTGGATGGACCAGCCCTCGCGCATCGGTGACCGCATTGCCAAGCTGATCGGCGCAGAACCGGGATCAGTCGTCATGGGCGACACCCTGTCAATCAAGGTTTACCAAGCACTCGCCTCGGCACTGGAAATGAGCCCTACCCGCCGCGTAATCCTGTCAGATACCGGCAATTTCCCGTCTGATCTGTACATGGCCGAAGGTCTGTGCCGCACCCTTGGCAATGGCTACACCCTGCGCACGGTGGCACCCGAAGACCTTGCAGATGCCATCGACGAAACCATCGCCGTCACTCTGATCACCGAGGCCGATTATCGCACCGGCCAAAAGCACGATATGGCCGCCCTCACTGCCAAAGCCCACGCGAATGGCGCACTAACTGTATGGGACCATGTCCATTCCGCTGGTGCTTTCCCGGTGCATCTTGCCGCTTGCAAAGCTGATTTCGCGGTAGGTTGCACCTATAAATACCTCAATTCAGGCCCCGGCGGTCCTGCCTTCATCTATGTAGCCCCACGCCACGCAGATGTGGCGCGCCCTGCCCTGTCAGGCTGGCTTGGCCACGAAGCCCCCTTTGCCTTTGACCAATCCTACCGCCCCGGCGCT
>JACMNW010000080.1 GCA_014378345.1 Pseudorhodobacter sp.
AAGTGTTTGAGCGCGGTATCCGGGTCATTCAGTTTGCGCAGCGCTATGAAGCCTGCCAAAAATTCCAGATCGGCATAATTTTGGCCAGCGGCCATTTGGTTGCGGGCGGCGACTTTGTAGGCATCGCGGGACTGGCCTGCGCGCATCAAGGCGCGTGCCAAGGTGGCGCGACGGTCGGCCCAAGCGGCGGGATCGCCCAGATGGGCGGCAGTATCGCTGCGCTCTAAGATCAGGGCAGTAGCATCGGCAGTGCGATCTTTTTTCATGCGCCATTGGAAGCGTTCAAACGCCAATCCGGCATCGCCCGCCAGTGATTTCGGCACGGCATCCACTAGGGCACTAGCGTTACTCGCCATTGTCCCAAGGGCCATGCGCGCCTCAGCCAAGGCGCGCCACGCGTTGCCCACGCGGGGCAGCATGCGTTTTGCCTCGGGGACGCGGCCCGCCCATAAAACGCGGTCAAGGCGCACTTCGTGGGCGACGGATAGGGCATCTGGCATCAGGGCCAGAAAGGCGTCTTCTTCGGGGGCGGTGAATTCGAGTTCGGTCCAGCCACGGATGGCTTCGGTTTCGGCATCGGCGGCGCGACCGAGGGCGAGGTAGGCTTTAACAAGGGCCAGCGAGCCATCTGGCTTGCGGGGGAGTTGGCCCGCAAAGTAGGCCAGCACGCGATTAGGGTCGGTGGAGCGGGCAACGGCGGTTTCGCCCTTTTCGCGCATCAGGGCCAAGCCGGGCCAATCGGGGCGGCGGGATAAGAACGCCTCAAAATCACCCAGTTTTCCGGCACCTGCACGCAGGCGCATCCATTCTATAAGGTCTTGCGAAAGCTGCCCTTCGGCGGCGGCAGCGGCATTATCCCAATCTTCAAACGCCGCGCGGTCCAGCGCTATGCGCAGGCTTGCCACCTCATCCGCGTGGGTGGGTAAAGGGGCCAGTTGCATCAGAAATCCAAGGCCTGCGATGGCAAGGGTTTGGCGAAGAAGGGGGGCAAATCGGATCATGGGTGCAGGGATGCCTTACACGCGGAGCGGGTGCAACTCACATCATCGCCAGTCGGGGTATTGAGTGCGGCTTGGCAAGGAGGTGCTGCGGCGCTAGGAAGGGCGCGGTTGCAACGGGGCGATTCAAAGGTTTTGCCCGAAATACAGGGAGACGTGCCATGATCCATGGGTCAATTCCAGCCTTGGTGACGCCGTTCAAGAACGGTGCCTTGGATCTTGATACGCTTAAATCCTTGGTCGACTGGCATATTGCGGAAGGATCAACCGGGTTGGTGCCTGTGGGCACCACGGGTGAAAGCCCCACTTTAAGCCATGAAGAACATGAAACCGTGATTGAAGCAGTGGTGAAAGCCGCTGCCGGCCGGGTGCCGGTAATTGCCGGGGCCGGGTCGAACAACACGGTGGAAGGCATGCGCCTGATCCGCCATGCGGCGAAGGTTGGGGCGACGGCGGCGTTGGTGGTGACGCCGTATTATAACAAGCCCACGCAAGCCGGGTTGATTGCGCATTACACGGCGCTGCACGATTGCAGCGATTTGCCGATCATCATTTACAACATTCCGGGCCGGTCGGTGGTGGATATGTCGCCGGAAACCATGGGTGTGTTGGCGCGGTTGCCGCGCATCATTGGGGTCAAGGACGCGACGGGCCGGATTGAACGGGTCAGCCAGCAGCGCATGACCTGTGGGGCGGATTTCATCCAGTTGTCGGGCGAGGATGCCACGGCTTTAGGGTTTAACGCCCACGGCGGGGTGGGGTGCATTTCAGTGACGGCGAATGTGGCACCGCGGTTGTGTGCCGAATTTCAGGCGGCGACTTTGCGCGGCGATTATACAAAGGCGTTGGAATTGCAGGACCGTCTTATGCCGCTGCATGAGGCGATTTTTCTGGAGCCGGGGTTGGTGGGCGCGAAATACGGGCTGTCAAAGTTGGGGTTATGTGGGGACGAGGTGCGTCTTCCGCTGGTTGGCCTGACGGACGGTGTAAAAGCGCGGATGGATTCGGCGATGCGCCATGCCGGATTGATCAACTAGGCCGTGCTTAGCCCCAACCTTCGCGGATCGCTTCTGATGGTGGCCGCGATGGCGGGGTTTGCCATTGAGGATATGTTTTTGAAATTTGCCGCCCGGTCTTTGCCGGTGGGGCAGATTTTGATGATCTTTGGCGGCGGCGGCATGTTGGCCTTTGCCATGCTGACCAAGCTGCGGGGCGAGCGGGTGTTTCATCCGGCGATTCTGACGCGCGCTATTCTGGTTCGCGCGGTGTTTGAGGTGATGGGGCGGTTGTTCTATACGCTTGCGATTGCGTTTACCGCCCTTTCGAATGCGTCGGCAATATTGCAGGCAACGCCGTTGGTGGTGGTGGCGGGGGCGGCGTTGATCTTTGGTGAACGCGTGGGTTGGCGGCGGTGGACGGCGATTTTGGTCGGGTTTACAGGGGTGTTGATCATCCTGCGCCCCGGCTTGGCGGGGTTTACCGTGGCGTCGTTGCTGGCAGTGGCGGGGACGATTGGCTTTGCGGGCCGCGATCTGGCGACGCGGGCGGCCCCGCCTGTGCTGTCGAACCTGCAGCTGGGGGTTTACGGCTTTGCCATGATGGTGCCGACCGGTGCGGTTCTGCTGATGTTTCTTGGCACGGCTTCGGTGCCCGATCTTGCAACGACAGGGCAGTTGTTCGGGGCGACCACTGTTGGGGTGGCGGCCTATTACGCACTGACTTCCGCCATGCGGATGGGCGATGTTGGCGTGATTACGCCGTTTCGTTATACGCGGCTGGTATTCGCGCTGATCCTTGGAATGGCTTTGTTTGGCGAGCGTCCGGATGGCTATACCCTGCTAGGCAGTGCCATAATTGTGGCAAGCGGGATTTATACCCTGATCCGCGGGCGCAGGCGGGCTGTGCAGAGTAGCCCGGCGGCCTGACGCGAATCATATGCTTGGAAATGCGCGAGACTATTCATCAAGGTACTGAATTTGCTAAACTTATTAGTTAACGCAAGGTTAACGTCCGCATAAATCTAAACGATCTGGCTGTCCCCACGCTATTGCCCACAGCCATGCATCAATGCCATGGCCGGGCCTCAAACATGACGAAAAAATGGCAAATTTCGGGTTCTTATTAGGCACAAGGTCAACACGACCGCCACAAGTCTTAACCCTAAAGGATGCCATCATGTTCATCAAGGAATTTCCCCGCAAGGCGCGCAATGTCACCTCCGGCCTGATTGCTGGCACGCTTGTTGAAGGGGCGCGGGGTTGGGTGGCGGTTGAAGACCTGCGCATTGGTGACGCGGTGCAAAGCTATGATGGCGGGCTTGCGCGGGTTCTGGGGCTGGACCGGAATTGGGTCACTGCAGCAGTCGGGGCGTATGTCTTGCACCTGCCTGGGGGGGCTTTGAACAATTGTAGCGATCTGCGGCTCTTGCCGGGGCAAAATGTGTTGATTGATACGTTGGGCGACGCGGAATTGCCGGATGATGTTGTTGTTTTGATGCCTGCGGCGGCGCTGGAGGGCGTGCTTGGCGCAACCCGTATGCGGATTGAAAAACCGATGGAGGTGATCACGCCACGCTTTGCCGATGATGAGGCGATCTTTGCCAATTCCGGCACTTTGCTGCATTGCCCCGGTATTCGGCAAACTGCGGGGCAACCTGCAAGTGACTTTTTCACCCAGCTTGATCTTTCCCAAGCCTATGCGTTCTTGCAGCGCGCTTACGCAGCACCTGCCGTGCACCCCATGCGCATTGCGGCATGATGCAAAGTTGACGCCGCGCATCTGGACTTGCCCGGCCTTACCCCCTATCTGCAAATTATCATGGTCGAAAAGTCTGATCCCAATTCCAAACTGATTGCTGAGAACCGCCGCGCGCGGTTTGATTTCCATATCGAGGCCGATATTGAGGCCGGGATTATGCTGCTCGGGTCAGAAGTGAAATCCCTGCGCAAGGGTGGATCGAACATCGCTGAGAGTTACGCGTCGGTTGAAAATGGCGAGTTGTGGTTGATCAACGGTTATATCGCACCCTATTTGCAAGCCAAGACGTGGGGCCACGAAGAACGCCGGCGTCGTAAGCTTTTGGTCAACAAAAAAGAACTGTCGCGGCTGTGGAATGCCACCGCACGCGAAGGCATGACCATCGTGCCGATGAAAATGTATTTCAACGACAAAGGCATCGTGAAGCTGAAAATCGGCATCGCCAAAGGCAAGAAACAGGCCGACAAACGTGCATCAGAAGCCAAAAAGGATTGGGACCGCGAGAAGGGCCGTCTGTTGCGGCAAAGCACTAAGATGTTCTGAAAATCCAATTTATGTTGCCGGATTGGCGACAATCTGCGACACTTTGTTCACTGGGCCAGCATTTCAAGTGCAAAAGAGCCTGGAAGATCGGGGAACCCCGACGGGAACCGGAACACAGTTAGGAAGGAATGCGGGTATTATGGAACAGCTTATCATCAGCCTGATTGCTGGCGTACTGGGTGGCAATGGCGCAGCCGCTATCATGAAAAACTTAAGCCTTGGAACGCTGGGCAATTCGATCGTCGGCTTGCTTGGCGGCGGTCTTGGTACCTATCTTTTGCAAATGATGGGTGCGCCAGTTGATCCTGCCGCAAGCATGGACATCGGATCTATCATCTCTTCCATCGCATCAGGCGGCGTTGGTGGGGGCGTACTGTTGGCAATCGTCGGCGCGCTGAAAGGCGTGATGGCGAAATAATTGCTTCGGTCCGGGCGTACTTGTTACGCCCGGATCATTCCTGCACTCTTGCTTCAAAGCCTCTGTCCGATTAACCCGGAGACAGCGCTGCACGGAGCAAAAAATGACCCCTTCCCCCATGGATGACCCGAAAACGCTGGTTTCGACCAGTTGGCTGGCGGCACATTTGGCAGACCCGGATTTGCGGGTGCTGGATGCGTCGTGGTATCTGCCGGATATGGGGCGCGATGCGCGGGCGGAATATGGCGCGGCACACATTCCCGGCGCGCGTTTTTTCGATATTGATGAGATTTCGGATCAACGGTCGGCGCTGCCCCATATGGCACCGCCGCCGGAGAAATTTATCAGCCGGATGCGGGCAATGGGGGTGGGCGACGGGCATCAGGTGGTGATTTATGATGGCTATGGCCTGCTGTCTGCGGCGCGGGTGTGGTGGCTGTTTCGCCTGATGGGAAAGGTGGATGTGGCGATATTAGATGGCGGATTTCCAAAATGGCAGGCCGAGGGGCGAGTTGTGGAGGATATGCCACCCGTGATGCGCGACAGGCACATGACCGTGCAGCGGCAGGCGGGGTTGGTGAAGGATGTAACGCAGGTGGCGCATGCATCCAAGCTGGGCGAGGCGGAAATTATTGATGCAAGGTCTGCGACGCGTTTTAAAGGCGAGGCGGCGGAACCTCGGCTTGGTTTGCGTTCGGGGCATATTCCGGGGGCGAAGAACGTGCCTTACGGCACGCTTTTGAACACGGATGGCACGATGAAACCGATGGCTGATCTTAAAGCGGTGTTTCATACAGCGGGTGTTGATCTGGCCAAACCTGCGATCACGTCTTGCGGGTCGGGTATAACGGCAGCGGTGCTGAGTTTGGCGTTGGAACGGATCGGGCACAGGAACCACGCACTGTATGATGGGTCATGGGCCGAATGGGGTATGTATGACGATCTGCAGGTGGCGAAAGGCTGAGCGATGTTTGAGGCTTTGAAACCGCAGGTGCCAGACCAGATTTTGCAACTGATCCAGATGTACAAGGATGATCTTCGGGCCGCCAAGATCGACCTAGGGGTTGGGGTTTATAAGGATGCAACCGGGCTAACGCCTGTGATGCGGGCGGTGAAGGCGGCGCAAAAGCTGCTTTGGGAAACCGAAGTGACCAAGACCTATACCGGGCTTGCGGGGGAGCCTGCGTTTAATCTGGCGGCGGCGCGGATGATCCTTGGCGACAGCGTGCCGGTGGACCGGGTTGCATCGGCGTCGACACCGGGCGGTACGGGGGCGATCCGGCAGGCGTTGGAATTGATCAAGCTGGCGAGCCCTGAGGCTACGGTATGGCTGTCTAACCCGACCTGGCCCAACCATCCGTCGATCATCAAGTATCTTGGGATGAAAATGGCTGAGTATCGGTATTTCGATGCGGAAACTCGCGGCATTGATTTTCATGGGCTGATCACCGATCTGGGCCGGGTGGCACCGGGCGATGTGGTGTTGCTGCACGGCTGTTGCCACAACCCAACAGGGGCAAACCTGAACGCGGTGGAATGGGCGGCGGTCGCGGATGTGCTAGAAGCACGCGGGGCAATTCCGTTTATCGACCTTGCCTATCAGGGCTTTGGCGATGGGCTGGAGGAAGACGCGGCTGCGACGCGAATGATAGCGGCGCGGTTTCCACAGGTACTGATTGCCGCGTCTTGTTCCAAGAATTTCGGGATTTACCGGGAACGCACGGGGATATTGATCGCGCTGTCTGACGTGAAGCAGCGGGCAACCGTGCAGGGTAATCTGGCGTTTCTCAATCGGCAGAATTTCAGCTTTCCCCCCGATCATGGGGCAAGGCTGGTGACGATGATCCTGGAGGATGACGCCCTGCGCGCCGATTGGAAGGCGGAGCTGGAAGAGGTGCGGCTGAACATGCTGTCGCTGCGGCATAGTTTGGCGGATGCTTTGCGGGATGCCACGGGGTCGGATCGCTATGGCTTCATCGCCCAACATCGGGGGATGTTTTCGCGGCTAGGCTTAACGCCGGAACAGGTTGTGACTCTGCGGGTGGAGCATGGGATTTACATGGTCGGCGATAGCCGGATTAACATTGCGGGGCTAAATGCCCACACTGTGCCGATATTGGCGGCGGCGATTGCCACTGTGGCGGGATAGTCGCCCGCCGCTATTTCGACAAATCGTTTTTCAAACGCAAAACGGCCCGCGCGGGAGGACACGCGGGCCGTCTAAGATGCGCGGCGGGGGGGAGGAAGTTCCCGCCGCACTAAATTTTTACATGTTATAGGCGCTTTCACCGTGCGAGGTTTGGTCAAGGCCTTGACGTTCGTCATCAGACGAAGACCGCAGGCCGAATACCAGCTTGATTACATAGAACAGCACGAAAGACACGAGGCCGGACCAGACAAGTGTTAGCCCGACTGCCTTGAGCTGGGTCATCACCTGCGCGGCCATGTCGTAGGCACCGGCAACTGCCGGGAACACCGTGTAATCGACCCAGCCCTGACCGCCAAGCGATGGATCGGCTACAATGCCCGTACCGATGGCACCGATGATGCCGCCAATGCAGTGAACACCGAAAACATCAAGGCTGTCATCATAGCCAAACGCCTTCTTCACCGACGAGACGAAGATATAGCAGACCGGCGAGACGAGCAGACCAAGAACAAGCGCGCCGCCCGGCGAGGCAAATCCGCAAGCCGGTGTGATGGCGACCAGACCCGCAACCGCACCTGTTACCGCACCAAGAAGCGATGATCTGCCATGTCGAACCTGTTCGACCAGGCACCACGCCACGGTGGCTGCCGCCGTGGCGACAAAGGTGTTCAGGAAGGCCAGTGCGGTAATGGCGTTCGCCTCCAGGTTGGACCCAGCATTGAAGCCGAACCAACCGACCCACAGAAGCGCCGCCCCGACCATAGTCAGCGTCAGGCTGTGCGGCGGCATCGGTTCTTTGTTGTGGCCAATACGCGGACCGATAACCAAACAGCCTACCAGACCAGCGATACCCGCGTTGATGTGCACGACCGTACCGCCCGCAAAATCAAGCGCGCCTTTGGCCCAGAGATAACCCATATCAGCCGGGAAATCGACGAGGAAGTCCGGGCCTGCCCAGAACCAAACCATATGTGCGATCGGATAATAGGCCAGCAGCGACCAGCCGATGACGAACAGCATCAGTGGCCAGAACTTGATTCGTTCGGCAAACGCCCCGATGAACAGCGCGGGGGTGATGCAGGCAAACGTCATCTGGAAAATGACGAAGGTATATTCCGGAATGTAGACGTTGTTAGAGAATGTCGCAGCAAAGGTGCCAGTGCTGACGCCCGCAAGCATCGCTTTGGACAGACCGCCGATAAAGGGGGAACCAGCGGTGAAGGCGAGGCTGTATCCAACCACAACCCACATGATCGCGCAGATCGATACGATCATGAAGACCTGCATCAACAGGCTGAGCATGTTCTTGGTGCGCACCAGGCCACCGTAAAACAGCGCCAGTGCCGGGATTGCCATCATGAGAACCAGCGCGGAAGACACCAGCATCCAGGTGGTGTCACCCTTGTTGACCATCGTCGCCATCTGCTCAACTGACGGGTTCTGAATTGGCCCGGTGGCGTCTTGCGCCCAAGCCGGTAGGCTGACGAAAGTTGTGGCAGCAAATGCACCCAACCCCGCGAATTTCGTTAATTTGTTCATCGTTTGCGTCCCCATGCCGTTTTTACAGCGCTTCGTCATCTGTTTCGCCGGTACGCACACGCAAAGCCTGCTGCACATCCAACACAAAAATCTTGCCATCCCCGATTTTGCCGGTCTTGGCGGTTTTGCCGATCGTCTCGACCACCTGATCGGCCAAAGCGTCGGCAACAACGATTTCAAGCCGGACCTTTGGCACAAAGTTCACGGCGTATTCAGCGCCGCGGTAAATTTCCGTGTGGCCGGATTGGGATCCAAATCCCTTAATCTCGGTCACCATCATGCCGCGCACGCCGATGGCTGTCAGCGCTTCGCGGACCTCCTCCAGCTTGAACGGTTTAATTGCAGCTATGATGAGTTTCACATCGCTCCCCCTTCTTTGGCTGGGGTTTCTGACAGCCCCCAAGAAAGGGAAACGGGTTTCGCAGATGCAGCACAAGAATTCTGCGGCGCAAAACTGCCGAGTCTTTCGGTTAAACGCACAAAAATTGCACATATTAGTTAATACGATTGTTTTTTAGGCGCTTTCAAAACACGAATCACCGCAGCAACCGCTCCACATTCCGTAACCGCCGGGTTATGGTGCGGCAAAACAAGTCGCACGGCAGAACGGCGGATCAGGCATGAGTGGTACGGGTAACGGGAATGGTCCGCTAAAGGCTGACCGGCGCTATGCGGCGCAGCGCGCGCCTTCGCAAAGCAGTGGCGGCAGCGGGCGGCGGCCTGCGAAAACGGCAAACCGGGCCAGCCCAAGGCGGCCCCGGCGCAACCCGATCATGGCATTGCTGGTGGGGTTTGTGCGGCTGATCTGGCGGATGATCTGGGGCATCGGCTGGCGCGTCGGATTTGTGTTTGCGATGATTCTTGGCGGAGCGGTTCTTTATTTTTATGTACAGCTGCCCCCGGTGGATGATCTGCTGGACGGTCGGGCGCGCGGGTCTGTCACCATGCTTGACCGCAATGACAAGGTATTTGCCTGGCGCGGCGAAACCTTTGGTGGGCAGATTACCGCAGATACGGTATCGCCTGATCTGCTGCACGCGGTTGTAGCGACCGAAGACAAGCGGTTTTATAGCCATTTCGGCATCAGTCCACGTGGTATAGCCTCTGCCATACGTATCAACCTGTCGGAAGGGCGCGGGCCGTTAAGTGGTAACGGCGGATCGACCATCACGCAACAGGTGGCAAAGTTGCTGTGTCTTGGCACGCCCTATAATACGACAGACTGGAAATCTGAGGCCGCATATGAAGAAGACTGTCGGTCCGGCGGCATCTTGCGAAAGCTGAAAGAAATTCCTTATGCGATGGCAATGGAAGCCAAATATTCCAAGGCAGAAATCCTGACAATTTATTTCAATCGGGCCTATCTGGGTGCTGGTGCGCGCGGGTTCGAGGCGGCAGCGCAACGCTATTTCGGCAAATCAGCGAACGAGGTAGGTCCAGCAGAAGCCGCAATGTTGGCGGGTTTGTTGAAAGCGCCATCAAAATACGCACCCACCAACAGCTTGAAACGGGCGCAGGACCGGGGGGCTGTTGTTTTGGGTCTGATGGAAGAACAGGGGTATCTGACGCCTGCCCAGGTAGATGACGCGAAAGCCAATCCGGCGCGGCTGTCGGCGGCGGCGGAAACCAAATCGGGCGGGTTCTTTGCCGATTGGGTGATGGATTCAGCACCAGCATTTTTAACGTCTGAAACAACTGAAGATGTGGTGGTGCGGTCTACACTCGACCCTGCCTTGCAAAAGGCGGCTGAACAGGCTTTGACCTATGTTTTTGAAAACAAGGTATCAGACGGATCTACCGCTCAGGCTGCCATCGTTGTGATGTCTGCCGATGGTGCCGTGCGCGCCATGGTTGGTGGTCGGCAAACCGAAGCGCCGGGGTCTTTCAACCGGGCGACCCAAGCCAAACGGCAAACAGGATCGGCATTCAAACCCTTTGTTTATGCAGCGGCGCTGGATCTGGGCTATAGTCCGGCGGATTATGTGGAAGACACGCCACTGACGATTAACATCCCCGGGTCTGGGCCTTGGACGCCAGAGAATTACGACCGTACCTTTAAAGGCATGATGACCCTGACCCAAGCCTTGGAGGAAAGCCGCAATATTCCGGCCGTTCGGATATCTGAGGCGGTGGGGCGCGAGGCGGTGCGCGCAGTGGCCAATAACTTTGGTATCCAAAGCGATCTGGCGGCAGGGCCAGCCTTGGCGCTTGGGGCTTCTGAATCGACGCTGTTGGAAATGACCGGGGCCTATGCGGGCATCCTGAACGGCGGGTCATCGGTAACACCTTATGGCGTGAACGATTTGCGCGTCAAAGGCGATGACGAATCGCTGATGGGGGTAAGTGGCGGTATTGGAGAGAGGGTCATTTCCGAACAGGCGGCGCGATATCTGACCTATATGATGGCGCAGGTGGTGCAATCGGGCACCGGCGCGCGCGCCAAGCTGGACGGTCGGGAAGCTGCAGGCAAAACCGGCACCACTACCGCAGGGCGCGATGCCTGGTTCATTGGGTTTACTGCGGATTATGTAACCGGCGTCTGGATGGGGTATGACGACAACACGCCGTTAAAGGGCGTGACCGGCGGCGGATTGCCTGCTGAGATCTGGCACGAGGTGATGGTGCGGGTCGAAGACGGATTGCCGGTGACGCCGTTGCCGATGGATGTGCCAGAGCCGAAATTGCCGCCAGGGGCGGATGTGCAGCCGGAATATCAGCCGGACGCGCTATCCGGTGACGTGCTGATCGAGCGTATGCCTGCGCCGCAGGACAACATTGATCCTGTCGAGCGTGTTTTGCGCAACCTGCTAGGGATATCGGATAACTGACGGGACTTAGATGGACTTTAAATCTTCGATAAGTTGATCGATATTGCCCTTGCGCTTGTCCAGCAAAGCACCGATTTCGGCCCGTTCTGATGCAAGCATATTGACGCCTTCGATGATCAGATTGAAAAACAGGTCCTTGCCGGATTTATCTGATACGTGCCAGCGCAGATCAAACGGTGTCTCGCCGGGCAGATAGGCAACCGAGATCACCTCAAAATAACTTTTCAGTGGCTTGGCATCGGTCACTTCAATACGTCCGCCCGCAAATTCGCGAAAACGGCGGCCATACTTACGGCTGATATACCTTTGGAAGGCTTTGGTAAAAGCTGACAATTGACCCTTAGTGGCCGATTTTGCCGCCACACCAAGCGCGGACCGAGCAATAACGGGCACATCGGCAAAACGTGCGAACAGTTTTTCGAAATCACCCAGCATCGCGGATTCTGATTTGCCGGAATTGATAATGCTGTTCAGCGTATCAATCGTACGCCCAACCAGCGCACGCGCGTCGTCGACGGTCAGCGCAAGGGCAAAGCGTGGCATAGCAAGCGTTACCGCGCCTGCGGCGATTACAACGCCAAAACCACGGCGAGACAGAGATACATCATTGCGCATAGGGGTCCTCATACGGGTCAACGAAACTGTCGTCGGTTGTGGTTTGACCAAGCGCAAACCGACGGTTTTGCAAATACAGCAGGCGCGATTGTGCGTAGCTGTCTGCTGCTTCATACAGAAGCTGGTCAACAATTTCGGAATAACGATCACGATCGCCAAGTTTTGAGCCGATTTTCGCCACTGTCGCGTAGCTGGCTTTGGGTTCCGGCAAAGCAAGGCGCACAGGGTTGAGGGCAACATCAACAATAATGCCGACGAAATCGCGTTCAGTAGAGGGGCCGATAAACGGAAGCTCCACATAGTTGCCCTCGCCGGCCCCCCAGACATGCAGGGTCTCGCCAAAATCGGTTGGTTTGCCCGGCAGACCGAGGGCAGTGGCAGTATCAAACAGGCCGCCAATGCCAAAAACCGTATTCACGGCAAAGCGCAGCGTGTTTTGGCCTGCATTCGCAATACGGCCCTGCAGCAGATTGTTGGCAACGTCGCCCGGCGCATCAAGATTGCTGGCGAAATTCGCGACACCCCGTTTGACGGGTTCTGGAAGGACAGACCCGTATGCGCCCGCAGCTGGCCGCACCAACGCCCGATCTACGGCTTGATTGAATGCGTGAACTTCGCGATTTTCAACCTCTTTCGGGTCTGTGATGCCTTGCGGCGCGGGTGCCACCGCACAGCCTGCAAGACTTATCGCAAGAACTGTTGCCAACAGCGCCCTGTTGCGGCAATTCTTTGCGTGTCGATAAGAAAGCAATGGATTGGTAAGGTTCATCTTCCTAGGTTCCCGCCCACAAAACGCCACACAAAAGCTGTCTCGAAGGATAATCAGGCATAAGCTGCCTTGCATGCGATGACAACATTCAAGCGTGGCAAACCAGGAAAATCTGGTTGTTTTCCGCCGAGAATGACCAGTGGTTTATGACAAGAGACAGAACAAACAGGACGCAAATTGATGATGTCACTACGGGGTTTGGCCGAACTGCGCGCCGCAAGACGGCAATCGCGGATGGCAATGGTTGCCGTGTTTATCTTTAGTGTGTTTGTGAACCTTCTGATGCTGACATCATCCCTATACATGTTACAGGTCTATGACAGGGTGTTGGGCAGCAGGTCGGTTGAAACGCTGGTTGCCCTTTCAATACTGGTGGCATTTTTGTTTCTGGCAATGGGCATACTGGACCATGCCCGCGCCCGGATCATGGCGCGCATCGGCGCGCGTCTGCAAGACGGGTTGGACAGGCGGGTGTTTTCTGCGGCCGTACACCGGTTGACCTTATCACCGGGCGACCCTGCAGCCCTTGCTGCCCAACGCGACCTTGAGGCTGTGCAAAGGCTTTGGGCATCGCCTGTGTTGCTTGCCTTGTTCGATATTCCGTGGACCCCGTTCTTTATTGCCGCGATTTTTGTATTTCATGCGTGGCTTGGCTGGTTGGCCATCGCAGGTGGTCTGATTCTGGTAGTGGTGGCGCTGCTGAACAAACGCAGTTCCGAATTCCCGCTGACCCGCGCCAATGCCGCCGGTATGCAGGCAGAGCGACTGTCAGATAACCTGAAATCAGAAGCAGAGGCAGTGCAGGCCCTTGGCATGGCAGGCGCAGGATTTGACCGGTGGCAAAAGGCGCGCGCGCTGGCGCTGGCGCAAAGTATTGAAGCCGCCGATTTGACGGGTGCGTTCAGCTCTGTGACCAAAGTATTCCGGATGTTTTTGCAATCGGCCATGCTGGGGCTTGGCGCGTGGTTGGTGCTGCGCGGCGAGCTAAGTTCAGGCGCCATGATTGCGGGGTCAATTTTGATGGGTCGCGCACTGGCCCCGATTGAACAGGCGGTAGGAAGCTGGCCTTTGGTCAGCCGTGCCCGCGAAGGCCATACCCGGCTTGCCGACCTGCTGTCGCGCACCCCGATAGAGCCGCCACGCACCGCCCTTCCCCGGCCAAGGGCCATTCTAGAGGCGCAGAACCTTTCGGTGGTGCCGCCGGGTGACAACCAGCCCGTGCTGCGATCTGTCAGTTTTCGGCTTGATCCGGGGCAGGCCTTGGGGATTATCGGGCCGTCCGGGTGTGGAAAATCATCACTTGCCCGCGCGTTGATTGGGGTTTGGCGGCCTGCCGGGGGTAAGGTGCGGCTGGATGGCGCGACATTGGATCAATATGATCCCGATGTGTTGGGCAGCTATTTTGGCTATTTGCCCCAGCGCATTACGCTGTTTGATGGCACCATCGCGCAAAACATCGCACGCCTGCAAGAAGCGCCTGATGGCTTGAAGGTGGTGGAGGCGGCAAAGAAAGCCGCAGCGCATGACATGATCGTCAAGCTGCCAGATGGCTATGATACGCGTGTATCGACCCTTGGCGGGCGGCTGTCCGGCGGGCAGATACAGCGCATCGGCTTGGCCCGCGCGTTGTACGGCGACCCGGTGATTTTGGTGCTGGATGAACCCAATTCCAACCTTGATAACGACGGGTCACTGGCCCTTAACCTTGCCATCCGCGAAATGAAGGCCGACGGCCGCGCCGTTCTGATCATGGCGCACCGGCCTGCTGCCATTCAGGAATGTGATCTTCTATTGGTGCTGGAAGACGGCGCGCGCCGCGCTTTTGGTCCGCGCGACCAAGTCCTGAAGGATATGGTCAAAAACCATGCCGAAATTGCCAAAACCACGGCACCCGGGGGTGTTGCATGACCAAAACTGCAAAAACTTGGTCGACACGCAAGCCTGTCACCTACGGCATCTTAACGCTTTTAGCCTTGGTTGGGGGGTTTGGCGGGTGGAGCGTGGTCACCAAAATCACCGGTGCTATCGTCACCTCTGGCCAGATTGAGGTGGAACTGAACCGCCAAGTCGTGCAGCACCCCGATGGCGGGGTGGTGGCCACGATCAACGTGGCCGAAGGCGATACGGTCGCTGCGGGCGATCTTATCCTTACGCTGGATGGTGCGTCGATCAGGTCTGAACTGGCTATTGTCGAAGGGCAGTTGTTTGAATCCCTGGCGCGGCGTGGCAGACTGGAAGCGGAACGCGATGATCTGGAACAGATTGCGTTTGGTGCAGACCTGACTTCGGCCGAGGCTGACCATCCGATCGTGACAGAAAAAATGGAAGGACAGCGCCGTTTGTTTGACGCGCGCCGCGTAAGTGTTGAAAGCCAGATCGAACAACTTGGCAAACGCCGTGACCAGATTGCTGATCAAGTTATCGGGATTGACGCCCAAAAGCAGGCGCTGACAACACAGCTTGATCTGTTGCGCAAGGAACTGGTCGACCAACAAGGTTTGCTGGAAGAGGGTCTGGCTGAGGCCAGCAGGGTCTTGGGATTGCAGCGCGAAGAGGCAAGTTTGCGCGGCCAACTTGGGGAACTTGCAGCTACGCGCGCGCAGGCAGAGGGGCGCATTACTGAGACGCAGATCGAAGTGTTGCGCCTTGCGTCGGACCGGCGTGAAGAAGCCAACGCACAGTTGCGCGACAGCGGCGTGCAAGAGCTGGAACTGGCCGAGCGTCGCCGCGCCTTGCAGGAACGCATTGCAAGGTTGGAAGTGCGCGCGCCGGTATCTGGCATTGTTTTGGGGCTGACTGTCACCACGCCGCGCGCGGTTTTGCGCCCTGCAGACCCCGTGCTGTACCTGATTCCGCAAGACAGGCCGTTGGTGATTGCCACCCGCGTACCGCCGATCCACATTGATCAAGTGCATGTGGGCCAAGCGGTAAAGCTGGTATTTTCGGCGTTTTCGTCGCGTGAAACGCCCGAATTGACCGGCCATGTCACCGTGGTTTCCGCCGACGCCCTGGTAGACCAGCGCACCCAAGCACCCTATTACCGCGCGGAAATTCTGCTGAATGACGGCGAGATGGCAAAGCTGGCGGGTAAAACCCTGATCCCCGGCATGCCGGTAGAAGCGTTCATTCAGACCGAAGCCCGCACGCCACTGGCGTATTTACTGAAACCCTTTACCGATTATTTTGCACGGGCGTTCCGGGAAAGCTGATCGTCTTTTTGGTCACCGGTTGTTGGGCGGCAAAACCGTTTTCACTTTTGCCTGTCACCCGCTGGGGCCTTGCCGCCTGACGCGACGCCGGGTAGCGTCCCGGCAAAATCCTGGAGGATGCTATGTCTGATATCGAAACCCGCCTTGCTGAACTGGGCGTTAGCCTGCCCGACGCGCCAGCGCCCGCTGCCAATTATGTGCCCTTTGTTGTGATTGGAGGCACACTTTACGTGTCTGGGCAGATCAGCCAGAACGCAGACGGGTTGATCAAGGGCCGGCTTGGTGCAGACATGGATGCCGCCGCCGGAGCCGAGGCGGCAAAGCGCTGTGCGATTTCGCTGCTGGCGCAGGTGAAAAAGGCCTGCGGCGGCGATCTTTCGCGGCTGGTGCGTGCGGTTAAGCTAACGGGGTTTGTAAACTCCACCCCCGATTTCACCGATCAGCCAAAGGTCATTAACGGAGCGTCGGATTTTCTGGTGGAGGTGCTTGGTGATGCCGGGCGACACGCACGGTCTGCGGTTTCTGCGGCAAGCTTGCCCTTAGGTGTGGCCGTTGAAATTGAAGGCATATTTGAGATAAAGTGATGGCCCGCGTTCCCCTGCCCCCAGCCTTTCTGTCCGTGCCATTGGCACATCGCGGCTATCACGATGCGGCCAGACGCTGCCCGGAAAACTCGTTGTCTGCCTTTGGTGCGGCGATTGCGGCTGGCTATGGCATCGAGCTTGATGTGCAATTATCGGCGGATGGCCAAGCCATTGTTTTTCATGACGATACGCTTGAACGGATGACAAGCCGTCGCGGGGCAATCCGGGGCAACAGGGCTGTCGATCTTGAGGCAATCAGACTGCGTGGCAGCGATGATCTTATCCCGAGCCTGCCCCAAGTGTTGGCGCTAGTGGCAGGCAAAGTGCCATTGTTGATAGAGATCAAAGAACTGCTTGATACGATGCAAGATACCAGTGGCCGTTTGGAACGCGCAGTTGCACAGGCCCTTGCGCACTACCAAGGCCCGGTTGCAGTGATGTCGTTCAACCCGCATTGCATGGCACATATGGCGCGCCTTGCGCCGATGATTGCGCGTGGGATCACAACGGAAGACTATGATCCGCAACACTGCGCGCCCATTCCCGAAACCGTTTGCGACGAACTGCGCGCAATCGCTGACTTTGACCGCACAGAAAGCAGCTTTATCTCTCATAAAGCGTCCGACCTCGGCCGTGCCCGGGTGGCGGAATTGAAATCCCAAGGGGCCGCAATCTTGTGCTGGACCATTCGTTCGCCCGAGGCAGAGACGAAAGCCCGCCAGATTGCCGATAACATCACATTTGAAGGTTATGCTGCCGCCGTTGGTGCTTGACCAACGCAGGCCGCGACCCACCTACAGATTAACAGTCTTTTGTTCCCCAATTCCCGGCGGTGATGACACGCGATGCCAGATACCGAAGTTTCTGTTCTGTCCAGCCTGACTGATGTTTCTGCGCAAGACTGGGATGCTGTTGCCTGCCCGGAATCTGTAGACGGCCGGGCGATTGACCCGTTCACTACCCATCGGTTTTTGGCAGCACTGGATCGGTCAGGGTCCACCGGAAAGGGCACGGGGTGGCAGCCCGGCGGGGCGCGGTGGCACGAAGGGCTAGAATGGGGGAGTGTCCACCGGACCGGGTGCGAAGCCACCC